>JBGPQQ010000414.1:0-3846 GCA_041489115.1 Vicinamibacteria bacterium
AGGAGCGGCGCCCACGCGGCCGCCTGCAGGTAGACGTAGAGGTTCAGGCTCGAGAGCAGGAAGCCCCCGAGCGCGTACACCAGCCCGCCCCCGACGGCGGCGACGCGAGGGAGCGAGAGAGAGCGCGCGAGGGCGAAGAAGGCGAGGCCGGCCAGGGGCACGTGGAGGGCGAGGACGGCCGAGAGCCCCGCCTCGTCGGGGCGGAGCAGCTGGACGAGGTCGACCGGGTACCCCGCGGCGGGCAGGGACAGGGGCACGCCCTCGTGGACGTACGGGTTCCAGAAGCGCACCTCGCCGGCGGCGAGCCCCTCGAGGGCGAACCGCCGGATGGGCAGGAAGTAGAGCGAGAGGTCCCGGAAGTAGAAGCTGGCGCCGGAGAGGAGGCCGCGCAGGAAAGGCGCGAGGGCGAGGAGGGCGACGAGGCCGGCGCCGGCCAGGTCGCGACGCCCGTCGTCCCGCACTCGAGCGGCCCCTTCCCTCAGCCGATCGTCCGCACCGGGCGGGCGGGCACTCCGGCGACGAGGGTGCGCGGCGGCACGTCCGCCGTCACCACGCTGCCCGCCGCGACGAACGACTGCGCTCCGACGCGGATCCCGGGCAGGACGGTCACGCTCGCTCCCAGGAAAGCGCCCGTCTCGACCACCACCGGCGCGGCCGTGGCTGGGAAGAACGGCTGCAGCGGGTGGTCGCGATAGCCCACGTTCGTGTGGGTGAGGATGAGCACCCGCTCGGCCAGGGTGACCTGCCGCCCGAGCGTCACGCCCTCGGCGAGGTCGAGGAGGCACTCGTCGCCGACGAAGCACTCGTCACCGATCTCGAGGCCCGCCAGCCCGCGCCGGTAGAGGTTGAAGAAGCGCACGTCGTGGATGACCGTCCGGCGGCCGATCCTGGCCCCGAGGAGTCGCAGCCAGGGAGCCCGGAGCTGGGGGAAGAGGGCGAGGCGGTAGGGGATCATCGCCAGGGTGAAGAAGCCGAAGCGCGCGGCCCGGCCCCAGCCGATCTCGCCGAGCGCCTTCACCGCGCCTTCCTCCGCAGCCGCCGGCGGAACCGGAGCAGCGCGAGGAAGTAGCGCGCCGAGTCGCGCAGCCCCCGGACCGTCGAGGTCTTGTCCTCGCGGCGGATGTAGGCCCCCGGGATCTCGACGACCCGCAGGCCGCGCCGCGCCGCCCGCACCATGAATTCCGTGTCCCAGAACCAGCCCCCGTCCTCGATCTCGCCGAGGAGCGGGAGGACGCTCGCGCGGCGGAAGAACTTGAAGCCGGTCTCGGTGTCGCGGAAGGGGACGCCGAGCAGGTGGCGGACCAGGAACGAGTAGCCGCGGCTCATGACGTAGCGGTCGAGCGAGAGCAGCTGCAGCGCGTAGATGCGCCGGACGGTGGCCACGTCGGCCCCGCCCTCGATCGCCCGCACGAGCGACGGGACGTACCGGCAGTGCACCTCGAGGTCCGCGTCGAGGTAGCCGGCGATCTCTCCCCGCGCCGCCCGGAAGCCGTCGGTGACGGTCGCGCCGCGGCCGCGGTTCGTGTCGTGCAGGATCACGCGGAGGTCGAGGCGCGGGTGGGCGGCCACGATCTCCTTCAGGATCTCGCGCGTGCCGTCGCGGCTCACGTCGTCCACGAAGAGGACCTCGAACGGCCAGCCCGCCTGCTCGAGCGTCTCGCGGATCTCGGTGAAGCTCGCCCGGAGGTGCTCGGCCTCGTTGTAGCAGGCGAGCACCAGGCTGAGGTGCGGGGCGCCTCCGCTCACGCGCGGGACCCCGTCTCGCGCACCGCGGCGACGACGCGGTCGACCTCTCCCGCGGTGAGCCGCGGGTGGAGGGGCAGGCGCAGCAGCGTGGCCGCCACCCGCTCGGTCACCGGCAGCTCGACGTCCAGGCCGAGGCGCCGCGCGTGGGGCGCCGAGTGGAGGGGGACGTAGTGGAACGTCGCCATGACCCCCTGTGCCCGGAGCGAGACGAGCGCGGCGTCGCGCAGCCGCGGGTCCGGGTAGAGGAGGAAGAAGAGGTGATGGTTGGACCCCCGCTCGGGCAGCTCGGGGGGGAGGCGCACGCCGCGCTCCGCCGCCCAGCCGGAGAGGCCCTCGCGGTAGCGCGCCACGACCGCCGCCCGGCGCGACTGGATCTCCTCGAGCTTGTCGAGCTGGGCGTCGAGGATGGCGGCGAGGACGTCCGAGAGCACGTAGCTCGAGCCCTCCGCCACCCAGGTGTACTTGTCCACCTCGCCGCGGAAGAAGGCGGCGCGGTTCGTGCCCTTCTCGCGGGCGATCTCGGCCCGGCGCGCGATCTCGGGATCGCCGACCACGAGCGCGCCGCCCTCGCCGCACGTGACGTTCTTGGTCTCGTGGAAGCTGAGGCAGCCCGCGTCGCCCAGGGTGCCGAGCGCCCGCCCCCGCCAGGTCGCGGCCACGCCCTGGGCGGCGTCCTCCACGACCCGGAGGCCGCGGGCGCGCGCGAGGCCCAGGAGCGCCTCCATGTCCGGGGCGACGCCCGCGTAGTGCACGGGGATGAGGCCGGCCGTCCGCGGCGTGAGCCGCCGCGCGACGTCCGCGGGGTCGAGGCCGAGCGTCGTCTCCTCGACGTCGGCGAAGACGGGCCGGGCGCCCACTCGGAGCACCGCGTTGGCGCTCGAGACGAAGGTGAACGACGGGCACACGACCTCCTGGCCCGGCCCGATGCCGAGGGCGAGGAGCGCCAGCTCGAGGGCGTGCGTCCCCGAGGTCGTGAGGAGAACCCGGGAGGCGCCGAGCTGTCTGGCGAGCCGCGCCTCGACGCGGCGGCCGATCGGGCCGTCGCCGGAGACCTGGCCCGAGAGCGCCTCCCGCACCGCCGCCTCCTCCCGCGCGTCGAACCACGGACGCGAGAACGCGATCGGGTCGCCGGGAGGCGGGGTCACGGCGCTATCTTAACCGTTCGCCATGCGCGGGGGCCGGCGCGCGGGCGTAGATCGCGATCTGGCCGGGTCCCTGGCCCACCCGTGCCACCGTCTGGAACGGCGTGTCCGGCCCCAGCCAGGCCACGGGGCGCGTCCCCGCGTCGCCTGGGAGCACGAGGTGCGTGAGCCCGTGCCGGTCGAGGAGCGCGGCCCGGGCCGCCGGGGGCGACCCGGCGTAGAAGGCGCGCACCTCGGCGAGGCGCTCCGCGTAGTCGGGGGCCGCGGGGTGGGAGACGAACGCGTGGCACGCGGAGAGCCCGAGGGCGTAGAGGCCGATGTCCGGCGGCGCGAGGACGCGGTCGCCGGGCCGGCACTGGCCGCGCAGGGCGAGACCCGCCGCGAGCCTCTCCCGGGGGACGAACCAGTTCGGATCGTCCTCGAGGACGATGCGCGTCGCCACCACCGCGCTCGTCGACAGGCAGAGCGCGGCGAGGGCGGTCCACCGGGGGGCGAGGTGCGCGAGACCCGCCGCACCCAGGACGAGGAGGGGGACGCCGGCGCCGACGCCGAACTGCAGCGAGAACGAGACCGGCCGCAGCAGGACGGCGAGGAGCGCGAGCGCCGCCCACAGGGCCAGGGGGAGGCGGTGCCCGGCGTCCTCCCCGCCCCGCCGGCGCAGTGCCGCGAGAGCGAGCAGGACGGCCGGGCCGAGGCCGAGCGCGAGATCGCCCGGGGAGAACGCGACGGCGGCGTAGGGCTCGAGGAGACGGAGGGCGCTCGGCCTCGCCACGAGCCAGGCGTTGTACCCGAGCACCGGGGCGAGGGCCGCCACCGGCAGGAGCCGCCGCGGCCACTCCCGCGCGGGCGAGGTCAGGACCACGGCGAGGCTCTCGACGCCGGCGAGGAGCGCCGCGTCGTAGGGACGCACCAGGCCGAGCACCGTCCCGAGCCCCGCGGCGAGGAGGGGGCCGAGGGG
>JBGPQQ010000415.1:0-3843 GCA_041489115.1 Vicinamibacteria bacterium
AGCGGGAGCGAGCCGCGGTGGATCCTCACCATCCACGGGATGGGCTACAAGTTCATCGACCCCACGTGAGCCCCGGAGGACGACCAGACGCTGATCGTCGCGCGGGTGCGCTGACGGTGCTAAGTCCTTCAGGAGTTGAAGGATAAAGGCGCGGCTGCTACAGTCGAAAGGAAGCTTCTGCGATGGAGTACGTCTGCAGGGTCGGCACACCGTCGGGCGAGGTCGTCGAGCGCGCGTTCTCCGCGTCCGACGAGAGAGCGCTCCGCGCGGACTTGGAGCAGCAGGGCCTCTACCTGCTCTCCGTGCGCCGCGGACTGTCGCTCTCCGCGCTCCGGCTCCGGAAACGCCGCGTGGACCCGGCCAAGGTCCTCGTCTTCGCCCAGGAGCTGGCGGCGCTGCTCAAGGCGGGGCTGCCGCTCTTCCAGTCCCTCGACTTGATGCTGGAGCGGCAGCGGGACGCGCTCCTCCGGCAGTCGCTGGCCGCGGTGCGCGAGAAGGTCAAGTCCGGCACCGCCCTCTCCGACGCCTTCCGGCAGGAGGGCGACCTCTACCCGCCGATCTTCTCCGCGAGCCTCGTGGCGGGGGAGCGCTCCGGCAACCTCGACCAGGTCCTGCGGCGGTTCTCCTCCCACCTTCGCCTCAACCTGTCGCTCAAGAAGAAGGCGGTCTCCGCCTCCGTGTACCCGATCGTGCTCCTGACGATGATGGTCGGCCTCGTGGCCATCCTGCTCGTCTGGGTCATCCCCCAGTTCAAGAGCTTCTACGAGGGCCTCGGCGCCGAGCTGCCGCTCGCCACCCGCATGCTGCTCACCCTCGCCACCACGGTCCGGGCCAACCTCCTGTGGATCGTCCTCGGGCTGGGCTTGCTGGTTCTTTCCGCCGTGTCCTGGCTCCGGAGAGAGGGGTCCGGTGTGGCCCTCGACCGGGCGCTCCTGCGTCTGCCGTACTTCGGCGGGCTGATGAGGATGTACGCCACCAGCCAGCTCATGCGGACGCTCTCGACCTTGCTGGCCGGCGGCCTCCCCCTGCTGAACGCCCTCGAGGTGGCGGCGGCCTCGATCGGCAACCGGGGCATGGCACAGGCGGTGGGCGCGGCGACCGGCCGCATCCGCGAGGGGGCGAGCCTCACCACCGCGCTCGAGTCGACGGGCATGCTCGAGGCCCTGCCCCTGGAGATGGTCAAGGTGGGAGAGCAGACGGGGGCGCTCGGCGACATGCTGAACGCCATCTCCGACTTCTACGACGAGGAGCTCGACACCCGGATGGCCACCGTGCTCTCCCTCGTCGAGCCCGTCCTCCTCGTCCTGATGGCGGTGATCGTGGCCGCGATGCTGCTGGCCTTCTATCTGCCGATGTTCCAGGCCATCTCGGCCGTGCAGGGCCACGTCCGGTGAGCACGGCGGGGGACGCCGCGCGGGCGGCGGGCGTCGCGGCGGACGTCGCGCGGGCGCTCGCCTCGTCGGCGGAGGAAGAGGCCGCCCGGGCCCTGGCCGCCCGCTACGGCCTCGAGTACGTGGACGTCGCCTCGTTCGCGCCCGACCCCGAGATCCTGAAGTCCGTGCCGGTGGAGCTGATGTTCCGCTACGACTTCCTGCCCTACCGGCGGGAGGGGGAGCGGCTCGTCCTCGTGATGGCCGACCCCACCGACATCCCGGTGGTGGACGAGCTGAGCCTCGTCCTGCAGACGCCGGTCCAGCCGGCGGTGGGCACGCCCTCGGCCATCCAGGAGGCCCTGAAGCGCAGCCAGGGCACGCAGCGCGTGCTCGAGCAGGCCTCGGAGTCCTTCAAGATCCAGCTCCTGCGCGACGACGACAACGGCGAAGAGGTCCTGTCGATCGACAAGATCCAGGCCGACCAGTCGCCGATCATCAAGCTCGTCGACTCGACGGTGTTCGACGCGCTCAGCCGCCGCGCCTCCGACATCCACATCGAGACGCGCGACTCCGAGGTGGTGATCAAGTACCGCATCGACGGCGTCCTGCAGCCGGCCATGACCATCGGCAAGGAGCACCACGCCACGGTGATCAGCCGGATCAAGGTGATGTCCGAGCTGGACATCGCCGAGAAGCGGGTGCCGCAGGACGGTCGATTCCGGGTGAAGCTCGGCGGCCGCTCGATCGACTTCCGCGTCTCGATCATGCCGTCGGTGCACGGCGAGGACGCGGTCATCCGCATCCTCGACAAGGAGAGCCTCTCCAAGCAGTTCGCGTCGCTGCGGCTCGACGTGCTCGGCTTCGACGAGAAGGAGCTGACCCGCTTCCGGCGCTTCATCCGCGAGCCCTACGGGATGGTGCTGGTCACCGGCCCCACCGGCTCCGGCAAGACCACGACCCTCTACGCCGCCCTCTCCGAGATCCAGACCGAAGAGGACAAGATCATCACCATCGAGGACCCCGTCGAGTACCAGCTCAAGGGGGTCACCCAGATCCCGGTCAACGAGAAGAAGGGCCTCACCTTCGCGCGGGGGCTGCGCTCGATCCTGCGCCACGACCCGGACAAGGTGATGGTGGGGGAGATCCGCGACCCCGAGACGGCCGACATCGCGATACAGTCCGCGCTCACCGGCCACCTCGTCTTCACGACCGTGCACGCGAACAACGTCATCGACGTGCTCGGCCGCTTCCTGAACATGAAGATCGAGCCCTACAACTTCGTCTCGGCGCTCAACTGCGTGCAGGCGCAGCGCCTGGTGCGAACGATCTGCACCCACTGCAAGCGCGAGGTGAGGGCCTCGCGCGACCTGCTCGTGGAGTCGGGGCTCGACCCCGCGCGCTACGCGGACGTGCCCTTCTACGAGGGCGCGGGTTGCATCGAGTGCGGGGGGACCGGGTACAAGGGCCGCACCGCGATCTGCGAGCTGCTCGACGTGACCGACAACATCCGCGAGCTCATCCTCTCCCGCCGCTCGAGCGCCGACATCAAGCGGGCGGCGCGCGAGGAGGGGATGGTCTTCCTGCGCGAGTCCGCAGTCAACAAGGCGCTCGAGGGGAAGACGACGCTCCAGGAGATCAACAAGGTCACCTTCGTGGAGGTGACGTGACCGGCGCGGCCGGGCTCTCCGGCCCGCTGCGGCGGGCGGGCCGCTGGTTCGCGCGCACGCTGCTGGAGCCGCCCCTGCCCCTGGTCGCGGTCGAGGTGCGGCCGACGGCGTTGGCCGCGGTCCGCCTCGCCCGGGAGGGGGGGCGGCTCTCCCTCGGCGCGGCGGCCACCGTCGAGCTCCCGGAGGGCGCGCTCGAGGTCTCGCTGGCCCGGCCGAACGTGACGGGCCCCGAGGCCTTCCGCGCCGCCCTCCGCGCCGTGCTGGAGCGGGTGGGCGCGCTCTCGGGCGGCGACGTGTCCCTCGTCTTGCCCGACCCGGCGGTCCGGCTGGCTCTCGTTTCGGCCGAGGGGCTCCGCGGGCGCCGGAGCGACGCGGAGGCGACGATCCGCTTCCGGCTGCACAAGGCGCTCCCGTTCGACGTGCGGGCCGCCCGCCTGGCCTGGGCCACGCCCCGGGGCGAGCAGGCGCTCGTGGCGGTCGCCCCCGAGGAGATCCTGCGGGGGTACGAGGAGGCCCTCGAGTCGCTCGGGTTCCGGCCCGGGCTCGTCGAGGCCGCCAGCCTCGCGCTCCTCTCGGCGGCCGAAACGGACTCCGCCCCCGGCGACCGGCTGCTCGTCAACTGGGACGACGGCTACGTCTCGTTCGTGCTCACCCGCGCCGGCCAGCCGCTGCTCCTGCGCACCCTGCCCGGGGACGCGGAGCGGGACGCCGTCGCGCGTCACGCGACGAGCACCCTGCAGTTCCACCGCGACCGGCTGGGGGGAGGGTCGCTGGCCGACGTCGTCCTGCGCTCGGCGTCGGTC
>JBGPQQ010000416.1:0-3836 GCA_041489115.1 Vicinamibacteria bacterium
CTGCATGTAGCGCGGCCGGATCCGGGTCGCCGCGCCCTGCCGCCTCTTCATCGCCTCGCGGTTGGCCTGGTACAGCGGGTCGAGGGCGAGCGCGAGGTCCACCATCGGGTCCTTCGTGGCGGCGATCTCGGCCGTGGTCTTGTCGAGGAGGCCCAGGCGGAAGTCCTTGTCGGCCATCTTCGTCCCCCCGAGGAGCTTCTCCAGGTAAACGTCGACGGCCTTGTCGGAGTCGGCCTTCGCCATCCCGGGGGTGAGGCCCACGAGCTTGTCGAGGCCAGTGATCCGCTGGTCGGCGGGGAGCGCCGCCGCGTAGCCCATGGCCCAGCGCAGGAGTGCCTTGTCGATCCGGGCGT
Organism: Vicinamibacteria bacterium; assembly: GCA_041489115.1. Taxonomy (GTDB): domain Bacteria; phylum Acidobacteriota; class Vicinamibacteria; order Fen-336; family Fen-336; genus DATBSL01. Next base: position 354 of record JBGPQQ010000416.1, read on the forward strand.
CGATCGTGCGCTGCGCCCGCTCCTGGCCCTCGCGGATCCGGGTCCAGTTGCGCTCCTGGTACTCGGGCTCGCGGTCCATGTCGATCTTCTTGGCCCTCTCGACGGAGAGGAGGTGGGCCGAGTGGGCCGCGTTCAGCATCGCGGACGACATAAAGAGGCCGGTGAACGCCGCGTCGCGCTCGCGCGTCTTCTCGGCGTCGGCCTGGAGCGCGGCGAGGGCCGGGAGCACGTGGCCGTACTCCTTCTGGCGGGCGGGGTCGGCGGCGATCCAGGCCGCGAGCTCCTTCTCGTTCTGCTCCTTCGTGGCGAGGATGCCGCCCCTCACCAGGCCCTCGAGCTGGCCCTTCCGGTTGGTGAGCGAGTTGTGGAGGCCGCGCAAGCGCCCGGCCGCCTTGATCTGCAGCTCCTTGTCGGTCTTCCCCAGGGCCTCGAGGATGGCGATCTGCTCCTCGGCGGCCCTGATGAACCGGGGGAAGCTCCACTCCGTCGTGTCCTTCACCTCGGCGAAGGTCTGGTGACGCTGGGTCCGCCCGGGGTAGCCGACCACGAAGACGAGGTCGCCCTCCTTCAGGCCCGCCGGCTGCACGGGCAGGAAGCGCGCCGGCTTGTACGGCATGTTCTCCTTCGAGAAGGGCGCCGGCTTGCCGTCCTTGCCCACGTAGGCGCGGTAGAAGGACCAGTCGCCGGTGTGCCGTGGCCAGCGCCAGTTGTCCGTCTCGCCGCCGAAGTTCCCGATGCCGGCGGCCGGGGCGTAGACGAGGCGCACGTCCTGGATCTCGAGCTGCGCGATCTCGAAGTACTTCAGGCCACCGAAGAAGGCGTTCACGGCGCAGCGGAGGCCGCCCGCCTCGCATGCCGCCACCCGCTCCTTGACGCGCCGGTCGACGAGGTCGAAGCGCTTGCGGTCGTCGAGCTTCGGGTCGATCTTGCCGGTGATGGCGTCGGTCACCTCCTTGACGGAGACCGTGACGAACACGCGGGAGCCGGGGCCGCTGGAGAGCTCCTCCTCGCGGGTCTTCGCGAGGAAGCCGTCCACGAGCAGGTTCCTCTGGGGGGTCGAGTTGTACTGGAGCGACCCCTGCACGCAGTGGTGGTTGGTCGCGATGAGGCCCTCGGGCGAGACGAAGGACGCCGTGCAGCCGCCGAGCGACACGATCGCGCCCATCGGCTGGCCGGTGAGGTCGGCGAAGGCCGCGGGGTCGCCCTCGAAGCCCATCGCCTTCAGCTTCTGCGCGAGGTCGGGGATCTGCTGCGGCATCCACATCCCCTCGTCGGCGGCGAGGGGCAGCGCGGCGGCGACGAGCGCGGCCGCGAGAACGAGGAAGCGGAGACGAATCTTCATGAGATCTCCTCAGAAGCGCCGCCGGGCGGGCGCAAACCTGCCTAGGATAGCCCGAACCCGGTCGGCACCCCCCCGAGTGATCCGAACGCACTAGACCGAACGCACGGTTCGCCGGGGCCGGCCTCTCCATAGAATCCGAGTGGCTCCGGCGGCTGCAGACCGCCGTGTCCCTGGGCCGGGAGGCATCCGAACATGACACCTGGCACGAAGAAGGCCCTCTGGGGCGTCGTCGTCGTCGTCGTCCTGGGGCTCGCCCTGCCCGTCTCGAACCTGGTGACGGGCCCGCCGAAGGGCACGGCTCTGACGAAGGTGCAGCCGACGGACGCGCGGACCGCGAAGGTCGCCCACGTCCTCGAGGAGAGCTGCGCGAGTTGCCATGTCCCCGGCGTGAAGCCGCCTTTCTACGCCGGTCTGCCGTTGGCGAAAACGATCATCGAGCGCGACATGAAGGAGGGCCTGCGGGACTTCGACCTCGCCTCCGGGTTCGCCCCGGCCGCCGCGGGGCCGGTCCCCGAGCCCGTGCTCGCGAAGATCGAACGCGAGGTGAAAGGCGGCGAGATGCCGCCGGCTGCCTACGTGGCCCTGCACTGGAACGCCGCGCTCGGCGGCGAGAAGAAGGAGGCCGTCCTGGCGTGGATCAGGGAGGACCGCGCGTTGCAGGCCGCTCCGGGCGTGCCCGAGCCGCTGAAAGTGGCTCTCCTCCGGCCGATCCCGGACAGCGTGAACCACGACCCCGCGAGGGCCGCGCTCGGCGAGAAGCTCTACAACGACAAGCGGCTCTCCGGCGACGGCACGGTCTCCTGCGCGTCCTGCCACGACCTGGCGAAGGGGGGCACCGACCAGCAGGTGGTCTCCGATGGCATCCGCCGCCAGAAGGGCGGGATTAACTCGCCCACGACCTACAACGCGGCCCTCGGCTTCGTGCAGTTCTGGGACGGCCGCGCGTCGACGCTGGAGGCGCAGGCCGGTGGCCCGCCGATGAACCCCGTGGAGATGGGCTCCGCGACCTGGCCGGAGATCGTGGAGAAGCTGAACAAGGACAAGGCCTTCCGGAAGGAGTTCGAAGCCGTCTACCCCGAGGGCTTCAGCGACAAGACGATCACGCACGCCATCGCCGAGTTCGAGCGCACGCTCGTCACCCCGAACTCGCGGTTCGACAAGTACCTGAAGGGCGACACCGCCGCGCTCGCCGCGGACGAGAAGCACGGCTACGAGGTGTTCCTCGAGAAGGGCTGCGCCACCTGCCACGTCGGCGAGCTCCTCGGCGGCAAGTCGTACGAGGTGATGGGCCGGCGGGGCGACTACTTCGTCGCCCGCGGCACGCCGCAGACCGACGCCGACAACGGCCGCTTCAACCAGACGAAGGACGAGAAAGACCGCCACGCCTTCAAGGTGCCCACGCTCCGCAACGTCGCCCGCACCTTCCCGTACATGCACGACGGCTCGAAGAAGACGCTGCGCGAAGCGGTCGACACGATGGCCGTCTACCAGGTGGGCGAGCCCCTCGCGGAGAAGGACGCCCGGGACGTCGTGAAGTTCCTGGAGACGCTCACCGGCGAGTACCAGGGCAAGGCGCTCTAGCCGGTCGTGCCAGCATCCGGGCCTCCCCGCGGGCCTTCGCCGAGCGCTCGGCCCTCGCCCTGCGACGTGGTTGGTGCCGCCGCCGAGATGAACGGCCTCCCGGCGGCTGGCCTCGCTTCCGCGCCTGCGCTAAGGTAGCGTCCTCGTTTGTCGCTTCAGGAGGGATTCATGAGGGACCTTCGATCGGGACTGTGGGCGGCGGCGGGCCTCGCCCTGCTAATGCTCGTGACGCCGGCCTGCGGCGTGAAGGCCCCCATCCTGGCCGTGGACGGCCTGAAGATCGGGGACATGGGCATCACGGGAGTCGCCCTCGACGTGCTCTTCCGCGTCCGGAACCCCAACCCGGAGCCGCTCACCATCGACCGGCTCGAGTACGAGCTGTTCGTGAACGGCAACCGGCTGGGGCGGGGCTTTGAGTCCTCGGGGCTGCCGCTGGCGGGCTTCGCCGAGGGGAAGGTGCGGAGCCGCTTCGACGTCAACTTCCTGAGCCTGCCCGGCGCCATCAAGGACGTGCTGCGCCAGGACCGGGTGAAGGCGCGCGTCAAGGGGCACTTCTACAC
>JBGPQQ010000417.1:0-3830 GCA_041489115.1 Vicinamibacteria bacterium
CGCGTGGACCGCGTGCACATCCTGCTCGGGTCGGACGCCAGGCAGCTCACCGTCGCCCACCTGGCCGGGCTGCCCCACCCGGAGCTGCGCAAGGGGCAAGTGCTCGACCTCACCGAGCTCGGGGAGAGCCTGCACCGCCGCGCCCTCGAGGAGCAGGTGCGTCTCGAGACGGAGGACTGGACGCGCGACGACCGCGTCAACAAGGAGATCGCGCGGCGCTGGGCGGGGGCCGCCGCCCTCATCCTCCCGTTGGTGGCGCGCAGGGCGACGCTCGGCCTCCTGGTTCTCACCTCCGCCTCGCCGCACCGCTGGACGGAGGGCCAGGTGGACGTTGCGGAGGCGCTCGCCTCGCAGGCCTCGGTCGCCCTCGAGAACGCGCGCCTCTACGACAAGGCCCGCCGCGCCTACCGCGAGCTCAACGAGGCCCAGGCCCGCATCATCCAGAGCGAGAAGATGGCGGTGGTCGGCACCTTCGCCTCGGGCCTCGCCCACGAGGTCCGGAACCCCCTCAACTCCATCGCCCTGCAGCTCTCGATCCTGGAGCGCCGCGCCGCCCCCCTGCCTGCCGGCGTCACCGGCGAGATCAAGGAGCTCGTGGGGGTCATCCGCGAGGAGGTCAAGCGCCTCGACAACCTCGTGGGGGACTTCCTGCAGTTCTCCCGCAGCAACCGGGTGCAGTACCGCCCGGCCGCCCTCGACGCGCTCATCGACGAGGTGACCCGCCTCCTGCGCCCCGAGGCGCGGGCCTCCGGGGTCACGCTGCGGCGGCACCGCATCGGCGGGGCGATTCCCGACCTGCGCGTGGACCCGGAGAAGATGAAGCAGGTCGTGATCAACCTCGTCCAGAACGCCATCGAGGCGATGCCGGGGGGCGGGGTGGTCACCGTCGAGAGCGGCCTCGTGGACGGCCGCGCGGTGATGGTGGTCGGGGACTCCGGGCCCGGGCTGCCCGAGGGGCTGGACGTCTTCCAGCTGTTCGTCACCACGAAGACCCAGGGCACCGGGCTGGGCCTCAGCATCGCGCAGCAGATCGTGCTCGAGCACGGCGGCGAGATCGCGGCCGCGAGCGAGCCCGGGAAGGGCGCCACCTTCACGGTGAGCCTGCCCGTCGAGCGGCCGGGGGAGGCCGCGGGAGACGAAGCATGAGCGTCAAGGGCCGGATCGTGGTCATCGACGACGAGGTGAACGCCGCCGCGGCGCTCGAGACGCTGCTCAAGGAGGACGGCTACGACGTCGCCCGGGCCCACGACGCGCGCGGCGGGCTGCAGCTGCTCGAGAAGCACGACCCCGACGTCGTCCTCACCGACCTGCGCATGCCGGGCATGGACGGGATCGAGCTGCTCGCGAAGATCAAGGAGATGCGCCCCGAGACCATGGTCATCGTCATGACCGCCTACGGCACGGTCAAGACGGCGGTCAAGGCCATGAAGCTGGGCGCGGAGGACTACCTCGGCAAGCCGATCGACGTGGAGGAGCTGGAGGTCGTCCTCCAGAAGGCCCTGGAGAGGAAGGGCCTCATGGAGGAGGCCCGCTCGCTCCGCGAGCGCCTCGAGCACAAGTACCGCCTCGACAACCTGGTGGGCGAGAGCCCGGAGATGCTCTCGGTCTTCAAGACCATCCGCCAGGTGGCCCCCTCCTCCGCCTCGGTGCTGCTGCTCGGGGAGAGCGGCACGGGCAAGGAGCTCTTCGCCCAGGCGCTCCACCAGCACAGCCCGCGCCGGAACCGGCCGTTCGTCAAGGTGGCCTGCGCGGCGCTGCCGGAGACGCTCCTCGAGAGCGAGCTCTTCGGCCACGAGAAGGGCTCCTTCACCGGCGCCGTCTACACCCGCGCCGGCCGCTTCGAGGCGGCCGACGGCGGGACGCTCTTCCTCGACGAGATCGGCGACATCACTCCCACCGTGCAGGTGAAACTGCTGCGCTTCCTCGAGGAGCGGGAGTTCGAGCGGGTGGGCGGCAACAAGACGTTCAAGGTCGACGTGCGCATCGTGGCCGCCACCCACCGCGACCTCGAGAAGAAGCTCGAGGACGGCAGCTTCCGCGAGGACCTCTTCTACCGGTTGAACGTCATCGAGATCCACATCCCGCCGATGCGCGACCGGCCCGGCGACATCCCGCTCCTCGCCCACCACTTCCTGCGCAAGTACGCGGACGCCAACGGCAAGGATCTGAAGGGCATCTCGGACGAGGTCCTGGCCCTGCTGCTGTCCCACCCGTGGCCGGGCAACGTGCGCGAGCTGGAGAACGCCATGGAGCGCGCGGTCGTCCTGTCGGACGGCCCCACCCTCACGCCCGTCCACTTCCCCACACTCCGCAGGGCGGCCGGCGAGGAGCCCGCGGCGCCCCAGGCGGGGGGAACGGCCCTCGGCGTCCGCATCCCGGGCAGCACGCTCGCCGACCTCGAGCGCGAGGCCATCCTGCGCACGCTCGAGGCGGTGGGCGGCAGCACCTCGAAGGCCGCGGCCATCCTCGACATCAGCGCGCGCAAGATCCAGTACAAGCTGAAGGAGTACCAGCAGCAGGGGGTCCTGTCGGCGCGACGGGGGGCCCCCGAGCGTGCCCCAGCCTAGCGAGTCACCCGAGCGTCCCCCAGACTGGCGGGGACGCGAGGGAGTTGATCCGTTCCGCAAGGCCGCGAGGAAGGCCCTCCGCAAGGCCTTGCGGAACGGAAACGACGATCCTTCGGGCGCCTGTAAGGCGCCCTCAGGTGAGAAGCGCCCGCGGCTCCGGCGACCTGGGGAGCCCGCCGAAGCGCGCCTCGAGCGTGTGCCGCGGCCCCTCCGCCGGCTCCGGCGGGCACTCGCCGGTCAGAAGGAAGCGCAGGTGGGCGCGGACGGCGGCGGGCCCCGGGTTCCCCTTGATGCGGCACTGCTCCGCGCCGCCCCGCCAGAAGAGGAGCGTTGGCACGAACGACAGGTGGTAGCGGGCGGCGAGCCAGCCCTCGGACGAGTCGGTGACCCGCACGACGAGGAGCCGGTCGTGGAACTCACCGGCCACCTGGTCGAGAGTGGGCCGGAGCGACTCGCAAGGCCCGCACCCGGGGGTCTCGAAGACGATCAGCGCGGGAAGGGCGGTCCCGAGAATGCGGTCGAGGACCGCGGCGCTGGTCCGGATGGGAGCATCGAGTTGGGCCCTCATGCTCACCTCCGCCGGGAGAAAAGCTCCCTCGCTCCCCCAATATACGCCCGCGCCCGCGCGGGATTCCAGGGAAAAGAGGGCGGGGCTCAGCCGCCGATGAGGTCGTGCCGAGGCGCCCATCCCGGCCGTGAGCCGGACCGCCTCCGCCGTGCCACGGGGGTGTCGTCGTCCACCACCAGGACCCGGCGGTGGGGCGCGTGGACGGCCCCACGCGCCCTCCGAGGCCCGCGGCCCCGCAAGAAATCACCCATTCCGACCGGCTACCGAAAAGGTTGCGGGTCGGGCCACGCCGAGGGCCGCCATCCGGGCGGTCCGGAGCTGGCCCGCATCGTGCAGAAACCGGGGTGGCACCATCGGCATTCGGGGAGGAACCTGTCAAATGGCCACCAAGAACATGGTCGCGGTGGACGGAAACGAAGCGGCGGCCTCGGTCGCCCACCGCCTCAGCGAGGTGATCGCGATCTACCCCATCACCCCGTCCTCGAACATGGGCGAGTTCAGCGACGAGTGGTCGGCGTACGGCCGGAAGAACATCTGGGGCATCGTCCCCGACGTCGTCGAGATGCAGTCCGAGGGCGGCGCCGCCGGTGCCGTCCACGGGGCGCTGCAGGCGGGGGCGCTCACCACGACCTTCACGGCGTCGCAGGGCCTCCTCCTGATGATCCCGAACATGTACAAGATCGCGGGCGAGCTGA
>JBGPQQ010000418.1:0-3802 GCA_041489115.1 Vicinamibacteria bacterium
CATGGCTTCTCTTCCCTCTCTGATCATGAGCCGGGCCGTGGGCCGCGCGGGTCGCGCGGGGCCTTCGGCCGACACAGCGGACGCGGAATCATATCAGGCCGCGCCGAGGATGCGAAGGGCGAGAACGACCGCAACCCGCCGTGGGCTCAGCCTTTCGTCACCCCACGGGGCCGGTAGAGCTCGCCCGCGACCCGCCGCACGAGGCCGCGGGGGGCGAGGCGCTGCACGACGAAGCCGAGGACGCGGTTCGGCCACCCTGTCACCACGCGGACCCGCCCCCGATCGAGGCCCCGCAGGGACGCCTGCACCACCTCGTCGGCCGTCATCATCGGCATGCGGGTGACTAGCAGGCCCCGGTGCGTCTCGGCGACGTCCAGGAACTCGGTGGCGGTGATGCCCGGGCAGAGCGCCTGCACGCGCACGCCGGTGCCCCGCAGCTCCTCCGAGAGCCCCTCGCTGAAGGAGAGCACGAAGGACTTCGTGGCCGCGTACACCGTGAGGTACGGGACCGGCTGGAAGGCCGCGTTCGACGCCACGTTGACGATGCGCCCGCGGCCACGCCCCCGCATGCCCGGCAGGAACGCATGCGTGAGCTCGACGAGCGCGCGCACGTTGACGTCCAGCATCGCGCGCACCGCCGGGAGCCGCTGCGCCTCGAAGGGGGCCGTATGCCCGAGGCCCGCGCAGTTCACGAGGACGTCCACGGCGATACCCCGGCCCTCCAGGTCGCGCCGCAGCGTCTCGGCCGATCCGGGCGCCGCCAGGTCGAGGGGCACGACCACGGCGTGGGGATCGCCGCCCAGCTCGTTGGCCAGGGACAGAAGGCGGTCGGCGCGCCGCGCCACCAGCACGACGCGCTCACCGCGGGCCCGGAGACCCCGGGCGTAGGCGGCGCCGATGCCGCTCGAGGCGCCGGTGACGAGTGCGCGGAGGTCCGGGGCGTCGCTCATCGCAGGGGATCCTCGTGCTCTCGACCTCAAGTAATACTTGAGGTTTCTCTCACGCCTCGTTGCGGAGGGACTCGAGGATCTCCTCGAGAGTCCGGATGATCTCCTCCCGCTCCACCTGGGGACGCTTGAACTCCAGGTTCAGGGAGAAGCCACTTCCCTGCGGCTTGAAGCGGAAGACGAAGTGGCGCGGGCGCCCTCTCCCGCGTCGCGCCTCTTCCTTGCGCGCCATCCGCCGGGCCTCGACGCGGGTGGACCCTTCGCGTCCCAGGCGCTCGACGAGCGTGACCATTTTCTCTCGACTGCCCTGTCTAACTATCTGTAAAAGAATGGACTTAGACTGAATGTCGGCCAGCCGACAGAGCTGGCGGACGTGCTCGGGCATCGCTCCCAGCGACAGCGTCTCCGTGATCGAGGACCGGCTCTTGCCCAGCTTCTCCGCCATCACCTCGTGGGTATACCCGTACTTCTCAGCCAGGACCTTCAGGCCGTCGGCTTCTTCGAACGCGGTCAGGTCCTTCCGCTGGAGGTTCTCGACGAGAGCGAGCTCCAGCATCTCCGCATCCGAGGACTCGCGGATCATGCAGGGAAGCTCGGCGAGACCCGCTTCGATCGCCGCCCGATAGCGGCGCTCGCCGGCGATGATCTCGAAACGGCCTCCGACCTTGCGCACGAGCAGTGGCTCGAGGATGCCCTTCTCGCGGATGGAGGCCGTCAACTCCGCAAGGTCGCCCAGCGCCTGGCGGGGCTGGTCGGGGTTGGGCTCGATGGCGTCGATCGGGATCAGCCGGCCGATGGCTTCGCCGCCGGGCCGCGCCAGCTGGTCGACGAAGTGCGTGTCGTGCCGCATGCGGATGGTTTCGGGCAGGCCGATGCGCCGGGGGCTAGACACGTTCGATGACCTCCTCGCAGAGCTTGTAGTACTCGTAGGCGCCGCTCGACTGCGGCGCGAACGTGAAGATCGACTCCCGGTGCGCCGGGCTCTCCTCGAGGCGAATGCTCTTCGAGATCGTCGTCGCGAAGACCCGGCCGCCGAACACCTCGGTGACCGCCTTGTGGACGTCCCGGGACAGTGTCGTCCGCTTGTCGTGCAGGGTGATGACGGCCCCCAGCAGCTTGAGATCGGGGTTCGGCCGCGAGCGAATCCGGTCCACCGTCTCGAGCAGGTCGTCGGTGCCCTCGAGCGCGAAGTAGCTCGACTGGACGGGAATCAGCAGGTGGGTCGCGGCGACGAGAGCGTTCACCGTGATCAGGCCCAGGGCCGGCGGCGTGTCGACGATGACGAACTCGTAGCGGTCCTTGACGGCCAGGAGGCGGTCCTTCAGCCGGTAGTGCGCGTCCAACTCGCCCACGAGCTGCCCCTCGAGCTTCGCGAGGCCGATGCGCGCCGGCGCCACGTCGAGGCGCGGCACCGGGGAGGGCTGGATGATGTCCGCGAGCGCCGCCTGGCCGGTGAGGACGTCGTACATCGACTTGTGGAGCGATCGCACGTCGAGGAACGTCATCGAGGAGTTGGCCTGCGGATCGAGGTCCACCAGCAGGACGCTGCGGCCGCGCATCGCGAGGGCGGCGGAGAGATTGATGGCGGTCGTCGTCTTGCCGACGCCACCTTTCTGGTTTGCGATCGCGATGACGATCAAGAGAGCCGCTCCTGGGAAGGGGTCGCGGGCGCGACCGTGCGGGGATGTTAGAGGACGGGCACCGCGCCGGTCAAGTTCAAACAGCTTGGGGGTGCGGAGACGGCGCTCCCTACATCTTGTACTTGCCCAGATCGTCGTCGGAGAGGTTCTCCAGCCACTTCTGGAGCCGCCCGACGTCCATCGTCTCGCGGCTCATCTCGAGGCTCCGGGCGTTCTGGATGACCGCCTCCTCGACGAAGATCCGGGCCCCGGTGCGCAGGGCCAGCGCGATGGCGTCCGAGGGCCGCGAGTCCACCGAGAGCTGGCCCTTCGGCGAGAGGACGTGGAGGGTGGCGTAGAACGTGTTCTCCTTGAGCTCGCACACCACGATGCGCTCGACGTGGCCGTCGAGCTGGTCGATGACGCTCTTCAGGAGGTCATGGGTCATCGGGCGAGGCGTCTGCACGTTCTCGATCTGGAGCGCGATCGCGTTCGCCTCGAAGACACCCACCCAGATCGGGAGGACCCGCTGCCCCTCCACCTCGCGGAGGACGATGATGGGCATGTTGGTGATGGGGTCCACCATCAACCCCTTGATGGCCATCTCGATTTCCACGCTCAGGCCGACCTCCCCGCTCGGGCAGAATATAGGGACCGCGGAACTGACTGTCAATGAATCGCTTGCAGAAGGCGACCCTGCAGGGCGTTCGGCCCGGCTCCGGTGATCTCGACGGTGACGAGGCGTCCGACCAAATGCTCGGAGCCGTCGAAGTGGACGATGCGGAATTGGGGCGTCCGCCCGGAGACCCGCCCACCGCCGTCCACCGTTTCGACCAGGACCTCCTCCACCCGCCCCACACAGGCCTCGTGGCGCCGGCGCTGCCATTGCTGCTGGTGGGCGTTCAGGACGTGGAGGCGGCGGCGCTTCTCCTCCTCCGGCACGTCGTCGGGCAGCCGGAGTGCGGCAGTCCCCGGGCGCGGCGAGTACGTGAAGGCGAAGAGGGCATCGAACCCGACCTTCTCGAGCACGGCCAGCGTCTCCGCGAACTCGGCCTCGGTCTCTCCCGGGTAGCCGACGATCACGTCGGTCGACAGCGCCAGGTCGGGGATCCGGGCCCGAAGGAGCGCGATCTTGTCGAGGTACTCCTCGCGCGTGTAGCCGCGGCGCATGGAGGCGAGCACCCGGTCGGAGCCGGACTGGAAGGGCAGGTGGAGGTACGGGCACACGCGGGGCAG
>JBGPQQ010000419.1:0-3798 GCA_041489115.1 Vicinamibacteria bacterium
GGAGCTCCACGACCCGCGCCTTCCCGAGGAGGATCTCGAGGGGGAGCTGGTCGACCGTCGTCCCCCCGGCGAGGAAGTGGGCCGGGGCGTCCACGTGCGTCCCGGAGTGGGTGGTGAGGGCCATCCGGGAGAGGCCGTAGGGCGCGTCGCCCGCCCGCTGGACCGGCTCGATCTCGATCGAAGGGTCCCCCGGGTAGGCCAGCATCCCCGGGGCGAGCGGCACGGTCACGTCGTGGATTCTCGGCATCGGAGAGCCCGCAGGCTGGAACGCCGCACCTTATAGCACACGCCCCCGGCGGGCGCATGAGACGAAGGGCCGGGGGAGCGCCGGTATTGACAGACCCCCTTCCCCTTGATACGGTCGAAAATGCCAACGGGGCGTACATCCCTCTGGAGGACAGCGCGTTGAGCTCCTGCCGCCGCTTCGGGTGGGTCGTCGTCGTCTCCGCTTCCGTGTCCTTGTCCCCGGCGGTCCGCGCCGAGGCCCTGGTGGACGACGGCGGCGGCCTCGTCGGATGGGTCGAGAGCACCCGCGGAGCGCCCGTGGCCGGGGCTGTCGTGTCCATCTTCGGAAAAGGCATCCGGGGCGGCAACCTGATCACTCTCGCCGACGCCCAGGGGCAGTTCGTGCTCCCCTCGCTCCCCGCCGGCTCCTACACGCTCCGCGCCATCGGCTCCGGCCATCAGCCCTCGGCGGCCCAGCACGTGACCGTCATGCCGAACCGGGACGCGCTCTTCACCTTGAGCCTCACCCCGGTGGGCGCCAGGACGGCCGCCGAGGAGCCCGCTGCGGCCGACGCATCCGAAGGCGAACGCGAGTGGCGCTGGCTGGTGCGCCACAAGCGGCGCTCCGTCCTCGAGACGGCCGACCACGAGGTCGTGACGGAGGAGCGAGCCCCCGCCCTGGCGCTTCCCGCGGCCCCCACGCTGGCCGCCCTCGGGCCCCTGGCCGGCCGCATGGAGTTCGCGGCGACCGCGGGCGCCAAATCCCCGGCCGACACCGCCGGAGGGGTCCTGCCCGGAGGGGTCGGATCGCTGCGGCTGCAGGGCCAGCTGGCCGACGGAATCCGCTGGAGCCTGGGCGGGCTGGTCGCCGAAAGCGAGGGGCGGGCCTGGCGCACGGCGGCGGAATTCGTGCTCGAGCCCGGCGGCGGGCACGAGGTGGAAGTCGGCGCCGGGTACGGGGCCGGCGACACGCGCCCGGCGCTCGCCGGTGTGCTGCCGGAGCCCGACCGCGTAGTGGGAGCAGCCTTCGTCCGGGACCGCTGGCGTCTCGGCGATCGGCTGACCGCGACAACCGGCGCCCGCTACACCTACGTCGGCTTCCTGCCCGACTCGCACCACGCCGACGCGGTGGTCCAGATCGAGCTACGCGGGAACGAGCGGACCCTCGTGCACGGCTCGGTCACCACGCGCACCCTCACCCCGGGTGGCGACCTGCTGACGCTGTCCACGGTGGCGGCTTCCCCGGCCATCACCTGGGCGAGGCTGGAGGAAGGCCTGCGCCCGGCGCGCTCGTTGCGCTACGAGGTGGGCGTCGACCGCGCCCTCGGCTCCGCGCTCCTGGAGGCCCGGGTGTTCGACGAGACGACCCGCGACCTGCTGCTCACGACCTTCGACGGCAGCACGCCGATCGTGCGCAACGCCGGGAGCGTCGGGGCCCGAGGGTTCGGCGTGAGTCTCGGCCGCCGGTTCGGCGGCGTCGTGAACGGCTCGGTGACCTACACCTTCGGCCACGGCCGCCGCTCCGGGACGTCACCGGTCTTCGCGGACGTGGCGGTCACCTCGCTCGACGAGTCCGAGTTCCACGATCTCGTGGCCCGCCTGGAGACGGTCATCGACTGGTCCGACACGAGGGTGGCGGCGTTCTACCGGCTGAACGCGCTCTCCGACGACCGGGGAACCACCGTTGCGGGGACGGCGCGGGCTTCCACCGTGACCCGCTTCGACGTCCAGCTCACGCAGGGGCTGCCGTTCCTCCAGCCGCTCACGCGGGCCGACTGGGAGCTGCTGGTGGCCGTTCGCAACATGTTCTACGAGGCGTCGCAGGGCGGCTTCCTGGACGAGCTCGCGGTTCAGGACCCGCCGACGCGGGTCGTGGGGGGCATCTCGGTCCGCTTCTGAGCGCGGAGACGGAGCCGGCCGGAGGAGAGAAGTCGAGGCTCGAGGGAGCCTCCTTTTTTTGTTCCTTGTCCTCATCCAAAAGCTTGGTTCCGACTCCGATCGCCTGGATTCACGGGCGGGGAGGCGGCGAAAAGCGACTGACCTCGAACGAGTTACACGGAGCACGGCGATCGCCCTCCCGGCATGTCGATTGCTACGATTGTCGTGGGAGCCGTGTCGTGGCGGGAGGGCCACGCGACCCATGAGTCGGCGGACCCTGAAAAACACGCTGGTCCTTCTCGCCGGGCTCGCCCTCGCCTCGCTCGGTGTCTACAACCTCGTCCTCAAGGCCACGTGGACGTCGATGGACGACGGCGTCTTCTGGAAGCAGGCCAGGCAGGGCCTCGTGGCGGCCCGGCTGGCACCCGGTGGGCCGGCCGCGCGCGCCGGCGTGCACGAGGGAGACGTCCTGCTGGCCGTGAACGGCGAGGAGGCCCTGAGCCCCCGCCGCCTCGAGAGCGCCCTCGCCGGCCGGCGCGCCGGGAGCCGCCTGACCTACTCGCTCCTCCGCGAGGACGAGCGCCGCGCTCTCGACGTGGTCGTCCAGCCCCTGCCGCGGGGCAACGTCAGCGCGTTCTACTACCTGTCGCTGGCCGGTTTCTTCAGCCTCACCGTCGGCACCGTGGTGCTCCTCCGCCGCCCCGCCGACCGGGCGTCCCTGCACTTCTACGCGGTCTGCGTGCTCTTCTTCCTGCTGTACTCCGTCTCCTACACCGGGAAGCTGAGCGCGGCGGACAGGGTCCTCTTCTGGACCGACTCGCTCGCCGCCCTCTTCCTGCCCGTGGTCTTCCTCCACTTCTGCCTGACCTTCCCCGAGCGCCGCCTGCGCACCCGGGGAACGTGGGTCGTCCCCGCGCTCTACATGCCGGCGCTCGTGATCGCGGGAGCGGCGGCGACGAGCCACGCGCTCGTCGCCGCCGGCGAGGAGCCGGCGGCGCTCTGGGGCATCGTCGAGGCCCTCGACCGGGCGGGGCCGCTCTACTTCGCCCTCTTCTTCACCCTCGCCTTCGCGGTGCTCCTCGACTCCTACCGCCGCACGCGTGGGCTCACCGCGCGCCGGCAGGTGAAGTGGCTGCTGTGGGGCACCGCCGCGGGCGTCTTCCCCTTCCTCGTCTTCTACGCCCTCCCCTTCGCCCTCGGCCGCGAGCCCGGCCTCCTGCTGCAGCTCGCGGGCTACGGGCCGCTCGCCCTCATCCCGCTCTCGCTCGCCTACGCGGTGGTGAAGCACCGCCTGATGGACGTCGAGCTCATCTTCCGCCGCGCCCTGGGCTACGTGCTCGCGTTGGCGGTGATCGTGGGGCTCGCGCTCCTGACCGTCGGCCTGACCGACGTGCTGTGGGAGGAGCCCCACACGACCTTCATCGCGCTCCTGAGCGCGCTCGTGGTGGTGCTGCTCTTCACCCCGGTCAAGGCGCGCATCCAAGAGACTCTCGACCGGCTCTTCTACCGGGAGCGCTACAGCTCCCGCAAGGCCCTCGTGCGCCTCGCCGAGGACCTGAACGCGGACCTCGACCTCGAGAGGACGAGCGAGCGGCTCCTCGAGGGCGTGGGGGCCGCGCTCGGCCTCCGCGAGATCGCGCTCCTGCTGCCCGGCGAGAGCGGGGACTTCGCCCCGTTCCGCGCCCGCGGCGTGCC
>JBGPQQ010000420.1:0-3792 GCA_041489115.1 Vicinamibacteria bacterium
TCATGGACGAGTACCTCCCGGCGAAGCTGAAGCACCCCGAGAAGTTCCTGCCCTGACCGCGCGAGAAGCGAGGAAGGCCATGGCCACCAAGAAGACGAAGCCCCCGAAGAGCAAGAAGAAGGCCCCCGCGAAGGGCAAGGCGCAGTCGAAGGCGGCCGCGAAGGCAAAGGCGAAGGCGAAGCCGGCGCCGAGGGCGAAGGCCGCCCCCAGGGGCAAGGCGAAGCCCGCGGCCAAGGCCGCCCCGCCCGCGAAGGCGAAGCTCGAGGCGAAGGGCAAGGCGGCGGCACCGGAGAAGGCGTCTCTTCCCGTCAAGGGCAAGGGGCCCGAGCGCGGCAAGCCCGCGCCGTCGCGGCCGGCCGGCCGCAAGTCCTCGCGCCGGCCCTCGCTCCTCCGGCGCGGCCCGGACGGCGAGATTCTCGCCCCCGGCGACCTGCTGCTCCCCGCGGGTGCCCAGCGCGTCGAGGAGATCCTGTACCTGTTCCGGGGCTGCTCGGCCGCCGAGCACCCGGTCGGCGAGGAGGCGATCGCCGAGGTCCTGGCGAAGAGGACGGCGCCCGAGGCCGCGGGCGACCGCGACGAGGTCGCGCGGATCCTGGCCTGGACCCGCGAGCGGTTCGAGCACGGCACCGTCGAGCCCGCGATCCCGCCGCGGCCGAACCTGCGGCGCAGCTTCCAGGGCGTCGTCGAGCGGGCGAAGCTGCGCCGGCGCGAGATCGGCGCCTTCCTGCGCGGCCTCGACCTCGGCCACACCGAGACCTCGCACATGGACGCCCACGGCGAGGCGAGCCTCGTGAGCCTGATGAAGCTGGCGGCGGGGCTCGAGAACCTGGCCGAGGCGCAGGAGCCGGCCCAGACGGACGCCAACGAGCTGCACCGCGTCTTCGAGCAGCTCGAGGCGGCCACCGAGACGCTGATCATCGACGTCGAGCAGACGCTGCGGCGACTGAGAGACCGTCTGCGGGCCTGAGAAGCCGCCCGGCCGGCGCGGCGGCAGGGAGACGGCGTGAGCGAGAAGAGCACCGGTTACCAGTACACGCTGGTCGTGGGGCCGGACTCCCCCGACCGGGCCTGGCTCGAGAGCGTTCTCATGCGGGGCGGGCTCGAGGTGGCCGCCTGCACCGAGGCGGAGCTGCTGGCCATGCCCGACATCGTCCCGCCTCAGCTCGTGATCCTCGACGACTCCGCCTCCCGCGAGGAGCGCATGGCGAGCTTCGCCAACCTGCGCGCCCACGGCCCCCTGGCCGGGGTCCCCGTCGTCGTCCTCGCCTACGACGCGGACATCGACAGCTTCTCGTCGGCCATCACCCGCGGCGCCTCCGCCTACCTCGTGAAGCCGGTGGCGGCCGAGGAGATCGTGGCCGTCGCCCACAAGATCTCCGGCTGGCTGCGCTCGAGCAACCGCACCGAGAAGCGGCGCCGCCTCCGGCGGCCGCTGCTGCTCCGGGTGGACGTGGAGATCACCGGGCGCGACGGCGCCTTCCCCGGACAGATCGTGGACGCGAGCGGCAGCGGGTGCCGGATCGAGCTCAAGCAGCCCCTCGAGAAGGGCAACGCGGTGAGGCTCACCCTCTACGGCGTCGAGGGCTCGATCGACCTCTCCCTGGGGGCCGAGGTGCGATGGGAGCGCCGGGCTCCGGACGGAACGCAGGTGGCGGGCGTGAAGTTCACCGGCACCGCGGCCGTCCTCGCCGGACGGCTGCTGGGCACGCTCTCCGGCCGGGTCTGAGGCGCGGCCGGGGCCGGCTTACACGAAGGCCCCGAACACCTCGTTCGAGACCAGGACCCCGCCGTCGGTGAGGCGGAGGCGGCCGCCGGCCACCTCCACGAGCCCGGCCGTGAACGCCGCGGCGAGGCCGTCTCTCCACTCGACGAGCGGGTCGAGGCCGTGGCGCTCGCGGAAGGCCGCGAGGCCCACGCCCTCGCGCCGCCGCAGGCCGGTGAAGAGCGCCTCCGCCGCCCGCTCGCGCGCGGTGAGACGTCGCTCCCCCGCCACCGCCGCCGCTCCCCCGCCCTCCTCGACCGCGCGGCAGTAGGTGGCGAAGCGGTCGTGGTTCCAGAAGCGCCGGCCGTCGCGGTAGCCGTGGGCCGACATTCCGAAGCCGAGGAACGGCGCGTCGTCCCAGTACTTGCCGTTGTGCCGCGACTCGAACCCGGGGCGGGCGAAGTTCGAGATCTCGTACCGTTCGAGCCCGCGCGCGGCGAGCCGCTCGACCGTCTCCCGGTAGAGGTCGGCCACGAGGTCGTCGTCGGGTAGCGCGAGGCAGCCCTGCCTCTCGCGGTGCGAGAGGACGGTCTTCCCCTCGACTTCGAGGACGTAGAGGCTCACGTGGTCGGGCTCGAGCGCGAGAAAGCCGTCGAGGTTGCGTCGCCAGCGATCGAGGGTCTCCCCCTCCCAGCCCAGGATGAGGTCGACGTTGAGGTTCCCGAACCCCGCGCGGCGGGCCTCGACCGCGGCGCGGCGGGAGTCGTCGGCCGAGTGGCGCCTTCCCATCCCGGCGAGGACGCCGTCGTCGAGGCTCTGGACGCCGAGGCTCAGGCGGGTGACCCCGAGCGCGAGGAGCGCGCGGTAGCCGCCCGCGTCGAGGTCGCGAGGGTTCGCCTCGACGGTGACCTCGGCGCCGGGAGGGAGCGCGAACCGCTCCCGCGCCGCTTCGACGACGCGGGCGAGGCGCTCCAGGGCGAGGAGGCTCGGCGTGCCGCCGCCGAAATAGAGGGTGTCGGCCTCGCCCACCCCGGCCGACGCCATCTCCGCGAGCACCGCCCGAACGTAGCGCTGCTGTCGCTCGCTGTCCGGGCGGCGGGGGTCGATCGCGAAGTGGCAGTACGTGCACTTCGCCTCGCAGAACGGGACATGCACGTAAAGGCCGAGCGGGCCGTCCGGGTTTTCCGCCACTGCTACGGCCGGCGCAGCGCGACCTGGTTCGCCTGCTGGCGCGCCTGGCGGTGGTCGCTGCCCTGCAGGCGCACGACCAGGCACATCTCCATGAGCCGCGAGCGCAGGCGCTGGCCGATGCGCTCGACCAGGAACTCGCGCCGCCGCAGCGGGTCGGCGGCGAGCGCCTCCTCGCGCGTGACGTCCTGGTAGTTCGTGGTGATCACGGTCGGCCGCTTGGCCATGTAGCGGCTGTTCAGGATGTAGAAGAGCGTGTCGTTCATCCAGTCCGTCATCTTCCACGCCCCGAGGTCGTCGAGGAGCAGCACGTCCGCCTCCACCACCGGCTCGAGGACCATGAGCTCCGTGGTCTTCGTCTCGGGGTCGTAGGAGGACTTGATCTCGCGGATCAGCTCGTGGAAGTCCCAGAACTGCCCGCGCGCGCCCTTCGTCTCGACCAGCTCGCGCAACACCGCCACCCCGAGGTGGGTCTTGCCGACCCCGTTGTCGCCGCTGAAGAGCAGCCCCAGCCCCTCGTCGGCGCCGAGGTGCGGGTAGCCCGAGCAGAAGGCCATCGCCTTCTCGAGCGCCGAGGCGAGCGACGCGCTCCCCGGCTCGAAGCTGCCGAGCGTGCAGTGCTCGTAGCGGGGGGGGATCCGGCAGGCGGACGCGGGGTCGGCGCCGGGCCGGGACGACGGCCGCCGGCACGCGCAGGACTGCGCGTACTCCCGGCCGCCGCGGGAGACGATCTCGAAGCCGGTGCCGCCGCACGTCTCGCACGCGGGATTGGTCACTGGTAGGGATCAGGCGCGGTGCTCTTGCGAGCCCGGGTTCCTGATCCCCCCTTTCAAACCGTGCGTGCAGATTTCCTGCACACGGCTTACCGATGGTCTTCTCATGACGCATTCACCAAGCCAGGA
>JBGPQQ010000421.1:0-3787 GCA_041489115.1 Vicinamibacteria bacterium
ATGGAGGGGGCGAAGGAGGTGAAGTGCAGTGAGTTCGGGGACGCCGTCATCGCCCACATGTAGCCGGCGCCGCCACCGGCGGGGCCACGGCGATGTGGGCCGCATCGATGCCAGGGGCCCTGCGCACGGGCCGGGCAGCGAAGGCCCGTGCAAGCGAGCGCCGGACGAGTCGTCGGCTCGCGTGGGGTCTGGCGCGATGCGGCCAATTCGCAGCCAAGGCCCGGGAGTGACTGCGATCAGACCAGGTGACCGCTACTTCGCGCGCTCCACGAACCGGCCGTCGCGGGTGTCGACGCGGATCTTCTCCCCCGACTCGATGTAGGACGGGACCATCACGGTGATGCCGGTCTCGACCCGGGCCGGCTTGAGCTGGGCCTGGGCGGTCGCGCCCTTGATGGCGGGCATCGTGTCCTCGATCGTCAGCTCGACCGTGAGCGGCAGGTTCAGCGCGATGACCCGCTCCTGGAAGAGGACGGTCTTCACCTCGAGGTTCTCGAGCAGGTAGCCGGCCGCGTCCCCGACCTTCCCGGCGTCGAGCGTCGTCTGCTCGTAGGTGCCGAGGTCCATGAAGACGAAGTCGTCCCCCTGGCGGTAGAGGTACTGCGCCTGGCGGTAGTCCACCTCCGCCGTCGTCACGGTCTCGCCCCCTCGCCAGGTCTTCGCGAGCGTCTGTCCCGTCCGCAGGTTCTTGATCTTGGCCTTGACCAGCAGGCTCGTGCCGCGGGCGGAGGGGGTCTGCGACACGACCTCCGTCGCCTGCCAGGGGTCCCCGTCGATCTCCAGGATGTCCCCGCGCTTCAGCTCCGTGACGTTGACGACCATGGCACCTCCGAGCAGGGTTTTCTACCCCAGGAGACGGCGCTCGGCAATGCGCCCCCGGCCGGCACCGGCGGCCGGCTGGGCCTGGTGCATCCGCACTCTTGACGTGGCTCGCCCGCCGGGCGGACCCTAGGCCGCACGGTCGCAAGGAGGGTTTGCATGGCGAGCAACGAGGGCCCGCGGCAGCCGGGGGCGTGGCAGGAGGTGTTCCTGGTCCTCCTCCGGATGGGCATCGGGTGGCACATTCTCTACGAAGGCCTGGTGAAGCTCCTGAGCCCCGGCTGGACGTCGGCGCCGTTCCTGGCCGACTCGCGCTGGCTCTTCTCGGGCGTCTTCCACTGGATCGTGGCCCACCCCACGGTCCTGCGGGTGGTCGATCTGCTCAACGTCTGGGGCCTCGTCCTCATCGGCCTCGCGCTTCTGCTCGGCGCTTTCTCCCGCTTCGCGGCGGTCTCGGGGATCGTTCTCCTCTCCCTCTACTACGTGGCCAGCCCCCCGCTCGTCGGCCTGCCCGCGAACGGCGCCGCCGAGGGCAGCTACCTGATCGTCAACAAGAACCTGGTGGAGATCCTGGCCCTCTGCGCCGTGGCCGCCTTCCCTATCGGCGGCTTCTTCGGTCTCGAGCGGGCCCTGACCGGGCTCTTCGCGCGCCTGCGCCGGCCCGCCTCGGCGGCGATGGCCACCGCCGTCGCGCCGCCTCTCGCCCGCTCGCGGCGCGAGCTGATCGCCGCGGCGGCCGGCCTTCCGGTGCTGGGGGCGTTCGTCCTCGCCGTGCTCCGGAAGCGGGGCTTCGACAGCTACGAGGAGAAGGTCCTCCGTGCGACCGGGGACGTCGACGCCATGAGCAGCGCAACCCTCAAGACGTTCCAGTACGCGAGCCTCAAGGAGCTGAAGGGCCAGGTCCCCCACTCCCGGATCGGGAAGCTCGAGGTGAGCCGCGTGATCATGGGCGGCAACCTGATCGGAGGCTGGGCCCACGCGCGCGACCTCCTCTACGTCTCCAAGCTCGTCAAGACCTACCACACCGACCAGAAGGTTTTCGAGACGCTGCGCCTTGTCGAGCAGTGCGGCATCAACACGTTCCTCACCAACCCGCAGCTCGCCCGCGTCATCAACGCCTACTGGCGCCGCGAGGGAGGGAAGATCCAGTTCTTCTCCGACTGCGGCTACAAGAACGACGTGATCGCGGGGGTCAAGCTGTCCGTGGACGTGGGGGCCCACGCCTGCTACGTCCATGGCGGGATCGCCGACGGTCTCGCGAAGGAGGGCAAGGTCGACGTCATCGGCAAGGCGCTCGACCTCATCCGGAGAAACGGCCTCCCGGCGGGGATCGGGGCGCACCAGCTGGAGACCGTGCAGGCCTGCGTCTCGGCCGGCCTCGAGCCGGACTTCTGGGTGAAGACGCTCCACCACTGCGACTACTGGTCGGCCCGCAAGGACGTCCAGAACGACAACATCTGGTGCGTCAACCCCGAGGAGACGGCCGCCTTCATGAGCGCGCTGCCGCAGCCGTGGATCGCCTACAAGGTCCTCGCGGCGGGCGCCATCCACCCGAACGAGGGATTCAAGTACGCGTTCCGGAACGGGGCGGACTTCATCTGCGTCGGGATGTACGACTTCCAGATCGTGGAGGACGTGAACATCGCGCTGGGGGCACTGGGCGGCGCGCAGGAGCGCTCCCGGCGCTGGATCGCATAGGAAGGACGGGCCTCTACCCAGGCGGGGGCTCGGAGCGGAAGCCGCTCGAGGGGTAATCCTCGAGCCGCCCGTCCGGGGTTTCCACGACCATCAGGCCCTCCACCCCCTCGAGGCGCTCCACGAGCGCAAGGCCCGCCTCGACACCCAGGACCATGACGGCGGTGGAGAGCCCGTCCGCCAGCGTGCAGTCCGGGGCGAGGATGGAGACACTCACCACCCCGTTCGCCACGGGGCGTCCGGTCCGCGGGTCGAGGATGTGCGAGTACCGCACGCCGTCCCGCACGAAGTAGCTCCGGTAGTCGCCGCTCGTGGAGAACGCCGCGTCGCGCAGCGGCGCCACCCGGTAGACCTCGTCGGGCGCGGCATCCGCCCGCGGGCGGCCGATGCCCACCCTCCACGCCCGCCCATCCGGCCGGGAACCGCCCGCCCGGACCTCGCCGCCGATTTCGACGAGGAAGTCCGTGAAGCCCTCGCGACGTGTCACCTCGGCCACCTGGTCCACCCCGTAGCCGGGGGCGATCGACGAGAGGTCGAGGGTCACGGAGGCCTGGCGCTTGACGAGGGCGCCGGTGTTCCGGATCTCGATCTTCTGGAAACCGACGTCGGCGAGCCGCGCCGCGACCTGCTCCGGCGGCGGAGGCTCGCGCACGGGGCCGGCCGGGCCGAACCCCCAGAGATCGACCAGGGGGCGGACCGTGCCGTCCCAGGCGCCCCCGGAGAGGGTGAAGACCCTGGACGCGGTCTTCATCACCCGCAGGAAGTCGCCGGAGACCCGGAACTCCTCGCCCACCGGCTGGAACCGGTTGAACCGGCTGATCTCGCTGTCCTCGCGGTAGGTGGACAGGCTCCGGTCGATCTCCTCGAGGCGGCGGTCGATCCTCTCCTGGAGGCCGGAAACGCCGCCGCGCGCGACGACGGTGACGTGATACGTCGTCCCCATCGTCCGGCCTTCGAGCCGGTACTCTCGCGCGGGACTGCAGCCCGCGAGGGCCAGGGCGGCGAGGCCCAGGGGCAGGGGGCGATTCAAGGGAATCGCTCCGCTCAGCCGAGCTTCAGGAAGCGCGCCTCGCGGATCCCGGGCACCTTCGCGAGCTCGGCGAGGGCGGTCGCCGGCACC
This sequence comes from Vicinamibacteria bacterium, assembly GCA_041489115.1. Taxonomy (GTDB): domain Bacteria; phylum Acidobacteriota; class Vicinamibacteria; order Fen-336; family Fen-336; genus DATBSL01. Next base: position 3,635 of record JBGPQQ010000421.1, read on the forward strand.
TCGCTGTCCACCTCGATCAGCATGATCGCGCGCCCGCTGCCCGGCTTGCGCCCGAGCCCCATGCGCGCGATGTTGATGCCCAGCGTGCCGAGGACCGTCCCCACCCGGCCGACGATGCCGGGGGTGTCCTCGTTGCGGACCACGAGCACGTTG
>JBGPQQ010000422.1:0-3764 GCA_041489115.1 Vicinamibacteria bacterium
CACCGCCGTCACGACGAGGAGGTCGGGCGTGGACGTGCTGCCGCGCAGCAGCAAGAGCCCCAGCGCCAGCGCCGTGGTCAGGTTGGCGAACACGAGCATGCCGCGCGCGCTCCAGCGATCCGAGGCCTGGCCCGCCGGGACGAGCGACAGGCAACCGCCCGCGATCAAGGCGAAGTGGCCGCCGCCGCGGACGATCCACGGCGCGGCGTGACGCGAGACCAGCAGGTCGGGCAGCAGGAAGATGAGCGAGACGTTGACCGCGCTTGCGAACGTCTGAACGGCGAAGAGGGGGGCGAGAGAGCCCAGATGGCCGCGCAACGTCCGCCACTCGACACCACGCGGCTGGCGCGCGTCGCCGGAGGCCGGCAGGCCCACGGCGATGGCCGCGGCCATGGTGAGGGGCAGGAGCGCGATGACCGGAGTGAGGGTGTGTTCCGACTCGTAGACGGCCGAGAACAGAAGCTGCGACAAGGAATAGCCGAGGTAGCCGCCCGCCAGGAACACGGCGATCATGAAGCCGACGCGCCGGCGCGAGAGGTTTGCCGCGGCGCCCGTGGCGGAGGGGTGGAAGGCCGCCGAGCCGACGTTCGTCACCAGGACCAGGGCGCCCATGATCGGGTAGGAGCGTACCGCCCACGGTGCCAGGGTGACGGTGCCCGCGACGGCGACGCCCGTGACGATCAGTCGTTTGCGCCAGCCGCGGTCGGCGAGCACGCCGAAAGCAAGCTGGAGGCCGTTGCCGGCCATGCTGCCGATCGTCGCGATCAGGCCGGCGGTGGCGATGTCGAGGTGCGCCAGCGTCTTGAACACCGGCCAGATGCCCGAGCAGCAGTCCACGGCGCAGTGCCCGCCGGCGAGTGCCAGTAGCGTCCACCATGCGGTGGTGGCGGTGCGTTGCGAAGCCGCCGGCGAGGGCGTCGCCACGACCACCCCTTTGCCGACGAAGGTCGGCGACGGGGCGACGCTCAGAGGGCGGCTCCCGGCTCCTCGAGCACGAGGGTCTTCATCGAACGACCAGTATTGCGCAGGTGTGGGCGGGGGCGACAGGCCGGCGGACGCGAACCCATCGTCGGGCTTGGTGGACCGCGCGGGGCTCGAACCCGCGACCTCCTGATTGCGAACCAGGCGCTCTCCCAGCTGAGCTAGCGGCCCGTCGAAGGGAAGGAAAGTTTAGCAGCCCGAACCTGTCGAGGCAAACTCCCGTACGATCTGGTACAGTTTCGCCCGCTCGTCCCCGGGACCGGGAGTGACGAGCCGGAGGGCCCGAAGCCGGACATGGTCGAGTTCAACCGGCAAGAGCGCACGATCAAGGTCAAGATCGCCTACTACGGGCCGGCGGTCGGCGGTAAGACCACCAACCTCAAGGTCCTCCACGCCCGGGCCCGCGGCGGGCGGCGCGGGGAGTTCGTCTCCGTGAACTCGCAGCAGGACAGAACGATCCTCTGCGACCTGCTGCCCCTGAAGTCCGGGGGCTTCCGCGGGTTTGACCTGCGCTTCCAGCTCGCGGCGGTGGCGGGGCAGGCGATCTACGCGCCAGCGCGCCGCGTGGTGCTGCGCGGGTCGGACGGCGTGGTGTTCGTCGCCAACTCGGCGACCGACCGCTGGCACGAGAACGTGCAGAGCTTCCGCGAGCTGCCGGGGCCCCTGCTCGCCCAGCAGCTCGACCCCGCCACGATCCCGATGGTCTTCCAGTACAACAAGCGGGATCTGCCCGACGTCCTGGAGATCGAGGCCCTCGACCGCGGTCTGAACGCCCGCCGCCTGCCGGTGTTCCCCGCGGTGGCGACGCGCGGCGAGGGCGTCCTCGAGACCTTCGCGGCCATCATCCAGCTCACGCTCGAGGACCTGTCGCGACGCTACCCGGCCATCTCCCTGCCCGCGGGGCAGAGGATCGAGGACTGGACGGAGCAGGCGATCGTCTCGATGTTCGGGGCGGCCCAGCTCGCCGGCGGACAGACGGACGGGGAGATCGTCACCGTCGACATGCCCGAAGAGGCGCTCTTCCGCGAGGAGGCCTCGGCCCGGCACGTGCTGCGGGTGTCGATGCCGGAGGAAGCGGGTAAGACGGCGGCCTCCGCCCCCGACGCGGGGGCGAGCGCGGTCCTCGCCGAGTCCTACGCGCAGGCCTCGACCGAGCTGGGCCTGCGGGTCACGGACCTGCGCGAGGAGCGCGATCTCGCGCGCTCGCGGCTCGCCGAGGTCCGGCTCGCGCTCGAGCTGGCGGAGCAGAAGGCGGGCGAGGGAGAGGCGGAGGACCGCGCGCAGCGGATCCTCGGCATCCTGATGCGCTCCGTCGGCGCCGCGAACGCGAGCCTGCTCCTGACCACGACCGACCCGCCGCAGATCCTGGTGCTGCCCCCGCTCGTCACCGACCCCCTGGCGCGGACGCGCTGGGGCGCGCTGCACCTGCACGACCTGCGGGATCTGGCGGAGGCACGGCTCGAGGAGGGTCCGGTCATGCCTGCGCTCGCCGAGGCGCTCTCCATGAGCGAGCCGGTCTTCGAGTCGGTGGCCCTCGTGCCGCTGCGCTCGGCCGAGCGCGGCCTGGCGCTGGCGCTCCTGTACTTCCGGCCGCACATGACGCTGCCCACGGCGAACACCCTCGACCACGTCGGCTTCCTAGGCCACGTTCTGGCCGGGCCGCTCGAGGCGGCGGCGGCACGCGAGGCGACGGCGAGCGCCGACCGGATGCGCGCGGTGTCGCACGCCTCGGCCTCGGCCATGGCCTCGCTGCTGACGCGGCTTCCGGCCGGCTCGGCCCGCCGCGCCACGCTTCCCATCGAGGACGTCCTGGCGCCGCTGCGGGTGCCGGGGGTCACGGTGACGGTGGTGCCGGGCACGCCCGCGATTCACGGTGACGCCTCGCTCCTGCGGTACGCCGTGGCGACGCTCATCGCCCGGTGCGAGGCGGCGGCACTGGAGCGCTCGATGATGCCGGTGATCGGCGTCTACGCCGGGGCCGAGGACGGATTCGTCCGCGTCCACGTCTGGCTCGGCGAGGGCGCGGCGGTGGTCGGCGCGGTAGTCACGCAGGCCATCACCGCCGACGCCGACGTCGAGATGACCGCGGTCTACGCGGTCATGGCGCTCCACGAGGGCTACCTGGTGACGCCCGAGTCCCAGGGCGCCGTCGTCCACTACGTCCTGCAGTTTAGCCCCGCCGCCTCCTGAAGGCTCCCGATACAATGACAACGGGCTGCGAGCGCAGGTGGATTCACTCCACCGCAGCGATCAGGGTATCGGAAACGCCCGGTGTGACGCGTGCCGGGTGGATGCGTTTCCGATGCCCTGAAGGGGGTGCGGGGGTGCGACGCAGCACCCCCGTAAGAGAATGGCGCGGGAGGTCGTGATGCGGCTCGTCGACCGTCGCGTGCAGGAGGAGCGGGAGGCCCAGCTCCTCGCCCCGTGGGGGATGAGGAGCGCCGAAAGCCGCGGCCGCCGGTACCCGGAGTCCGAGCACCCGATACGGACGTGCTTCCAGCGGGACCGCGACCGGGTCGTCCACAGCTCCTCCTTCCGCCGGCTCGAGTACAAGACGCAAGTCTTCGTGAACCACGAGGGAGACAACTACCGCACCCGCCTCACCCACAGCCTGGAGGGCGCGCAGATCGGGCGCACGGTCGCCCGGGCGTTGGGGCTCAACGAGGAGCTGGTGGAGTGCCTGGTGCTGGGCCACGACCTGGGCCACACGCCCTTCGGCCACGCCGGCCAGCACGTCATGGACGAGCTGATGCGCGACCATGGCGGCTTCGAGCACAACCGCC
>JBGPQQ010000423.1:0-3761 GCA_041489115.1 Vicinamibacteria bacterium
ATCCGTCTCCTCGAGGAGGTTCTCGACAGCAACTACGCCATCATGCACTGCTCTCACGAGCGCCTGCTGAAGATCTGGCGTCAGGTCGAGCAGGTCTGTCAGTTGATGCGCTCAGAGCTCGCGCCTACCCTCGAGGAGCCCTCGGTCATCCCCAGTCTCGATGAGGCCCGCCGCCACGCCAAGACTTCGTTCCAGGCACTGGCGACGATAGCGCTGGCAGAAATTGAGCGGTACCCTCATCCTCTCCGCGCCGATCAGCTTCCCGAGGTGAGGAAGCTCCTGTGTGTCTCGATCGGGAAGATCTATGCCTTCTTGCGAGATACCTTCGGGGAGATCGTTGCCAACGATCCCCGCAGTCGGCACGATGCGGACTACTTCCTTTCGAGACGCTTTGCCCAGGATATCGAGGAGTCGGAATGGCTCTACTCCGCGGTGTACCAGCTCAACGAGCTCATGGATGGCTTGGAGAAGGCCTGTTCGGCTGAGTTCAAGGGCTTCCTGCCGAAGATGAGAAAGAAGCGGATGATTCCGCCGGAAGCTGCCTGGGAGCAGACGAAGAAACTTCTCGACATCCTGTTGGGCGATTTGATGCCCAAGCTCAAGGAGGTCCTCAGCCTTCGGGGTATTCGTGTCGATGATATGGAATCGCTCGAAGCCCATGCCTTCGACATCTCACGTTACTGTGAGTCCGTCATGGAGGTCTACGCGGTCGGCCGGGAAGTCATCGAGCAGATCAAACGGGCGGGCGGCCCGACCCTGGAGGAGCGGGAGCAGAGCGTGAAAGATCTGATCAGCTGCCACGCGGTCGTCAGCGGACGGATGGTTGAGCTGCTTTCGAGGCTTCACGCTTCACTGTGCGACCTCGCGACCTACATCGCCAGCTCGAAGGCCGGCATCGAAAAGCGACGCGCATTGATGCTGGACAAAGACCGAGCCGAGTTCCGTCCCAGGACCGACAGGCCCGTTCGCGGGATCCGGTAGCCGTGACGGGGCTCGTCGAGAGTTTCCGGCTCCGGCACACTGAGCGAGAAGAGCGGCCGCCCGAAGACTACTTGTAGAACTCGTAGCGGTCGCCCGCCACGACCTCGACCACGTGGATGCGCTCCTCGCGCAGCACCTGCAGCCCGACCACCTCGCCCGGACCCTTGCGCCACAGCGCGCGGTAGAGGCGGCGGAGGTCCTGGATCGACTGGCCGTCCACGCTGACGAGCAGGTCGCCCCGCTGGAGGCCGGCGGAATCGGCCGGCCCCCCGGGCACGACGCCCGAGATGGCGATGCCGTCGTCGTTCGCCTGGGGGTAGAAGCCGATCCAGGCGTGACGCTCCGACTCGGGGACGGGCCCGCCGCTCTCGAGCCGCGCCCGCCGTTCGCGGAAGAGCGCCGTCGGGATGGCCAGGGTGTAGCGGCCGACCGCGGCGAGGCCGAGGGAGACGATGCCCGCCACGCGCCCGCGCCCGTCGAGCAGCGGTCCCCCGGCGAGGCCGGGGTTCACGATGGTCGTCATCACCGCCCGGTCGAGCATGTACTCCCAGAAGGCCTCGAACGGCCCGACGAAGGACACGTGCCCGCTCGCCCCGCGCCGTTCCTTGTCGTCGGTGCAGGTGATCATGAAGACGGGGTCACCGCGCTGCAGCTCCTCCTCCCCCGACAGGCGGGCCGGCTCGAAGCCCGCTCCCTCCACCGTGAGGAGGGCGAGGCCGCTGTCGTGGTCGAGCGAGATGCGGGCGACCGGCCGGGGCCGCCCGTCGAGGCCCACGACCTCCGCGCGGGAAGCGCCGAGGACGAGGTAGTGCGCGGTGAGCAGGTGCTCCGCGGTGACCGCGACGCACGCCCCCATCCGCTCCTCCCCGAGGATCGGCGCGGAGGGGTGCTCGGCGGGGATCTCGGCGCGCAGGAACGCCACCGACGCGGCGGCGACGCGCGGGATGGAAAGGGGGGAGTCCGTGATCGCCTCCGCGGGACGAGCGGATTATAGGCGCCTCCGGCGCGCCTTCAGAGCAGGGCGGCCAGGTCGCGGAGGCTCGTTACCCGGCGGCGCGGCCGCCGGCCGCGGACGTCCTGGCCGCGGTCCATCCAGACGAACCGCACCCCCGCCGCGAAGGCCGCGGCGCCGTCGGTAACCGGGTCGTCGCCGACGTAGACGGCGTGGCGGGGGGCGACCTGCAGCGCGTCGAGGGCCACGTGCAGTATGCGCGGGTCGGGCTTGGCGAAGCCGCAGCTCTGCGAGGTGACGACCGTCTCGAAGAGCGGCGCGAGGCCGGAGGCGGCGAGCCGCGACCGCTGCACGCGGTCGATCCCGTTGGTCACGACCCCGAGGCGGTAGCGCTTCCGCAGCTGCCGCAGCACGGGCCGGCAGCCGGGCAGGCGGTCGCCGTGCTGCGAGAGGTGGTCGAGGTAGGTCTCGCCGAGGCGGGAGGCCCGGCGGGGATCGCCTCCGATCTCGCGGAGCAGGCGGCGGAAGCGCTCGCGGGCGAGCGCGGGCTGGGTGATCTCGCCGCGGCGGAAGGCGGCCCAGAGGTCGTGGTTGATGCGCTGGTAGGCGGCGACCGCGGAGGCGGGACAGGGAAGGCCGAGGGTGCGGAGCGCCTCCCGGAGCGCGGAGCGCTCGGCCTTGTCGAAGTCGAGGAGCGTGTGGTCGACGTCGAAGAGGACGGCGCGGAGGCGGTCCAGGCGGCTACTTGGCGCGGTAGGTGATGAGGCCGCGCTTGAGGTCGTAGGGGGAGACCCCGACGGTGACGCGGTCGCCCTGGATCACGCGGATGCGGTACTGGCGCATCTTCCCGTTGAGCCGGGCGAGCACCTCGTGGTTCTCGCTGATCTTGATCTTGTAGTTCCCGCCGGCAAGGACCTCGACGATCACTCCCTGCAGCTCGATCAAATCGTCCTTGGCCATCCACTCTCCTCGGGTGCCGCCAGCCGCTGTCGACCGGCCGTCCGCCAACTAACGATTATCCCCTCACTTGCCGGTGCGCGTCCAGTCCACGAGGCCCTTGCGGGTCGCGGGCTGGCACGTCGGGCAGAACCACGAGTCCATGCCCTTGACGCCGGCGGTCCGGACCTTCGAGCCGCAACGGGGGCAAATTTCCTTCCGCCGCACCTTGAGGAAGTCGCGGACCTTCACGTCGATCGGCTCCCCCCGGCTCGCCACCTCCGCCACCGCGTCCCTCACCACCTTCACGATCGCGTCGTGGAGTCGCACCGCGTCGTCGCGGGTGAGCGAGCGGCAGAAGGTCTTGGGGTGGATGCCGGCCGCGAACAGCACCTCGTCGGCGTAGGCGTTGCCCAGGCTGTCGAGGGCCTTCTTGTCGAGGAGGAAGACGCGCACCTGGTCGCGCCGGTGCTTGAGGAGGCTCACGAAGCGCTCGCGGCTGAACTCGGGGGAGAGGATGTCGAGCCCGCCCGTCTGCAGACCCGGGATGGCCTGCCAGTCGTCGGTGGCGATCAGGTAGGCCTTGCCCATCTTCTTGTCGTCGAGGTAGCGCAGCTCGACCTCGCCGAACCCGAGGGCGAAGCCGAGCGAACCCTCGTCGGGCGTCCCCGGCTCGGACAGGCGGAAGCGGCCGGCCAGCATCGGGTTCACCGCGAGGTCGAGGCCCTGGAAGCGGAAGACGAGGAAGTGGGACTTGCGGAAGGCGTCGGCGAGCGAGCGGCCGAGGAGGAGCGAGAGGTTGCCGCGCACGGTGCAGCGCAGGACGACCGGCTCGCGCACGCGCTCCGAGGTGACGCTCCGCCCGAGCAGCCGCTCGCGCAGATGCGACAGG
>JBGPQQ010000424.1:0-3747 GCA_041489115.1 Vicinamibacteria bacterium
AGGACGAGGTGGGCGACGCGGTGAGTGATGACCCGTGTCTTGCCGCTGCCGGCGCCGGCGAGAATGAGGACGGGGCCCTCGGTCGCGGCGACGGCCTCGCGCTGCTGGGCGTTCAAGCCGGCGAGGACAGGGGACGTCCCGATCAACGGGTCCCCCCTCTCGACGGCGACCGACGTGACGATCTGGCGCCGCGCGCGCTCAGCCGCGCCCCTTCTCGCCGGCGAGGCGCTCGCGCCGCCTCGCCGCCCACCCCGGCTTCGTCACCTGGCGGGCGCGGCCGAGGGCGAGCGCGTCCTTCGGGACGTCCTCGGTGATGGTGCTTCCGGCGGCGACGTAGGCGCCCTCGCCCACCGTGACCGGCGCCACGAGCGTCGTGTCGCTGCCCACGAACGCCCCCGCCTCGATGCGGGTCGGGCTCTTCGTCACCCCGTCGTAGTTGCAGGTGATGGTGCCGGCCCCGATGTTGACGTCGGGCCCCACCGTGGCGTCGCCGAGATAGGAGAGGTGCTGCGCCATCGAGCCCTCCCCGAGGTGCGCCTTCTTGAGCTCGACGAAGTTGCCGACCTTCGCCCGCGCCCCGACCCGGCTCTGCGGCCGCAGGTGCGCGAAGGGCCCCACGCTCGCTCCCGCCTCGACCACGGACTCGCGCAGCAGGCAGTGGTCGAGGATCCGGGCCTCGGGGCCCACCTCGACGTCCACGAGGCGCACGAACGGGCCGACGACGGCCCCCGCCCGCAGGATCGTGCGGCCCTCGAGGATCGTGAAGGGCTTCACGACGGCCCCGGCCTCGATCGCCACCTCGGGGCCGACGTGCGTCGAGCGCGGGTCTTCGATCCGCGCGCCCGCCGCCGCGAGCTCTTCCGCCCGGCTCACGACAGCGAGGGCGCCACGAGCGCCTGGAACTCGGCCGCCGCCCGCAGCGGCGCGAAATCGTCGTCCCGGCGGGCCTGGGCGCGGCTCGCCGGGTTCGCGTGGATGGCCGAGCGGAGGGCCTTGAGGGCGGCCGGTGTGTCGCCCGCCCGGGCCTGGGCGGCGGCGAGGCAGTAGAGCGCGCTTTCGTTGCGGGGGTGGATCTCCAGGGCCTGCCGGAGGTAGCGGACGGCTTGGGCGAAATCCCCCCGGTTGTGGAGGACGACCCCGTAGTTGAGGAGCTCCTCGAACGTTCGGGGGCGCGCGGGGCGCCGGGAGCGGTCGCACCTGGCCCGGTAGGCGTGGGCCCGCTCCACGAGCTCCCGCTGGTCCGCGTGGCCCTCTAGCAGCTCGTCGAGGAGCGCGCGGGCGCGGTCCAAGTCCTTTCGACCCAGCGCCTTGACGGCGCGCTCGAAGAGGTCGACCGCCTGCTGATACCGCCGGTCCACGACCGGCGCCGGAACCGCCTTCTTCGGCATGCGTCGCGCTCCCGCGGGATGAGGAGGTCTTCGAAGCCCTGCACCTTAGCACGGGCCCGCCGGGGCGGCAACGCGGCCGATCTCCGGTAGAATGGGGTTTTGGTCCGACTCGTGATGGACGACGCCAGGGACGAGCCGATCGCCATCCGCGGGGCCCGGGTTCACAACCTGAAGGGGCTGGACTGCGACATCCCGCGGAACCGCCTCGTGGTCGTGACGGGCCCGTCCGGCTCCGGCAAGAGCAGCCTCGCCTTCGACACGCTCTACGCCGAGGGACAGCGGCGCTATGTCGAGAGCCTCTCCCCGTGGGCACGCCAGTTCCTCGAGCAGATGGAGCGGCCGGAGGTCGAGTCGGTGACCGGCCTTTCCCCCGCGATCGCGATCGAGCAGCGCACGACGGTGGCCCACCCCCGCTCGACGGTGGGGACGGTGACCGAGGTCTACGACCACCTCCGGGTCCTCTTCGCGACGCTCGGCCGGCCCCACTGCCCGCGCTGCGGCGAGCCGGTCGCCGCCCAGAGCGCGGACGAGATGGCCGGCCGCCTCCTGGAGCAGTCGACGGGCGCCGTCGCGGTCGTCGCCGCTCCCGTCGCGCGAGGGAGGAAGGGGGCCTACCGCAAGGAACTCGCCGCGGCTCGCGCCGCCGGCCTCCGTCGCGCGCGGATCGACGGCCACGCGGCCAGCCTGGCCGACCGGGTCCCGCTCGACCCGCGCCGGGGCCACCGGATCGACGTGCTGGTGGATCGGCTCCCCCTGCGCCCGGAGTCGGGAGACCGCCTGCGCGCGGCCCTCGAGAAGGCCCTCGGCCTCGCGGGGGGCGTCGTCCTCGTTTCCGTCGAGGGCCGCGGCGAGCGGCTGCTGAGCCGGCACCTCGCCTGCGCCCGCTGCGACGTCGCGGTGCCGGAGCTGAGCCCGCGGGCGTTCTCCTTCAACAGCGTCCAGGGCGCCTGCCCCGCCTGCGACGGCCTCGGCCAGCGCTGGGTGGTGGACGCCGCGCGGGTGATGCCCGACGGAACGCGGAGCGTCCTCGACGGCGCCATCCGCCCCTGGCACCGGCACGGGCCGCGGCTTCTGCGCGAGGCGCTCTTCGAGGTCGCCGAGCGCCACGGCTTCTCGCTCGAGACCCCCGTCGCGGAGCTGCCGCCGGCGGCACGGGAGGTCCTCCTCCACGGGGACGAGGCGGGGTTCCCCGGGGTCGTGCCCTACCTGCGGCGTCGCGTGGCGAGCCTCCTTCGGCTGGACCCCTCCCCGGCCGACGAGGACGGCCACGACGGCGGCGAGGCGTTCGAGGATCTGCGTCCCTACCTCTCCGAGGAAGTCTGCCGCGCGTGCCGGGGCACGCGCCTGCGGCCCGAGAGCCTCGCCGTGCGCGTGGGGGGCCACTCCGTGGCCGATCTCGTGCGCCTGCCGCTCGTCCAAGCCCGCGACACCGTGGCCGGGCTCTCCTTCACCGAGCGGGAGCGCCCGGTCGGCGAGCGCCTCGTCGGGGAGATCCTCTCCCGGCTCGACGTCCTCGCCTCGCTCGGCCTCGGCTACCTCGCCCTCGACCGGGCGACCACGACCCTCTCCGGGGGCGAGGCACACCGCCTGCGGCTCGCCACCCAGATCGGCGCGCGGATGCAGGGGCTCCTCTACGTTCTCGACGAGCCGTCGGTGGGCCTGCACCAGCGCGACAACGCGCGGCTCATCGAGACCCTCCTCTCCATCCGCGACGCCGGCAACACGGTGGTGGTCGTCGAGCACGACGAGGAGACGATCCGCGCCGCCGACTGGGTGATCGACCTCGGCGAGGGCGCGGGCACCCACGGCGGGCGGCTCATGTACGCGGGCCCGCCCGCCTCGATCGACGGGAGCCTGACCGGCCGCTACCTCCGGGGCGAGCTCTCGGTGCCCGTGCCCGCGGCGCGGAGGCCCGCCCGGGGCTGGCTCCGGGTGTTCGGGGCGCGGGCCCACAACCTCCGCGACGTGGACGCGGCCATCCCGCTCGGCGCCCTGACCGCCGTGACCGGCGTCTCGGGCTCGGGCAAGTCCACCCTCGTCGAGGACGTGCTGCACCGGGCCCTCGCCCGCCGTCTGTACCGGACCGCGGCGGAGCCCGGCCGGCACGGCGATGACGCGCTCGCCGCGGAGGTACTGGCCCGTGAGCGAGGTCCGGTCGCTCCGGAGCAGCTCGCCGGGGGTGCCCTGGAAGACCACGCGTCCGCCGTGCTCGCCCGCGCCCGGGCCGAGGTCGACGACGTAGTCGGCCGCGCGGATCGTCTCCTCGTCGTGCTCGACGACGATGACCGTGTTGCCGAGGTCGCGGAGCCGGCGGAGGGTCGTCAGCAGCCGGCGGTTGTCGCGCTGATGCAGGCCGATC
>JBGPQQ010000425.1:0-3683 GCA_041489115.1 Vicinamibacteria bacterium
ACCCCGGCGCGTCCGGCCCCCCGTGCGGGCGTGCCCGTCGGACGGGCCCTCGGCGGTGCCGCCGCCGTCCTGGCTCTCGGCATCGCCGGCTGGGCCCTCTGGCAACGCTCTCCGGCGGTCGCGCCCGCGGGGGAGCCCTCCCCGCCGGTCGCCGAGGCCTCGCCGTCCCCGACCGCGCCGCCGCCGGCTGCGGCGCGGTCGGCGGTCGGCGCGCTGCGCATCGAGAGCGAGCCCCCGGGCGCACGCGTGAGCGTGAACGGCCAGGCGAAGGGGCAGACGCCGCTGCAGCTCTCCGACCTTCCGTTCGGGTCGTACCAGGTGCGGGTGGAGCAGAAGGGCTACGACCCGCAGACGCGCGACGTGTCGCTCCACGCCGGCTCGGCGGCCGGCGTGCTGCAGTTCGCGCTCGTGCGCGCCGCGGCGGCCGTCCCGGGGGGCGCCGACGTCGTGTCGACGCCGCCCGGAGCCTCCGTCTCGGTCGACGGGCGTCCCGTCGGAACGACGCCGCTCGCCGGCCTGAAGCTGAAGCCCGGACGGCACCGGCTCGAGGTCGCCCTCGACGAGCACGAGACCTGGACCGGGACCGTGGACGTGGCGGCGGGGGAGACGCGCCGCGTCGAGGTACGCCTGCGGGCCCTGCCGAAGCCCCCGGCCCCGCCCACCCCGGAGCCGGTGGACGTCGCCCGGGTCTACGAGAACACGGCGAGAGAGGTGGACACGCTCGCGAAGAAGCTCTCGGGCACCTCGCCGTCCTATCCGTCCGACCGCGCCCCGCGCCTGAAGTCGGGGGAGCGGGTGTCGGTGCTCGTCCGCTTCGTGGTGACCGAGGCCGGGGAGGTGCAGGACGTCTCCGTGGCGGAGTCCGGCGGGAAGGCGGTGGACGACGTCGTCGTCTCCGCGGTCCGCAGCTGGAAGTTCCAGCCCGCGACGAAGCAGGGCACCCGCGTGAAGGTCCAGGTGGTCTTCAAGCAGACCTTCCTCGGGGGCTAGCGCGGTGCCGAGGCTGATCGTCAACCCGACCTCCTCCAACCGGCGCGAGATCCCCCTCGCGCGCACGACGATCCTGACCATCGGCCGCGACCCCTCGAACGACCTGGTGCTGCCCGACGCGATGGTGTCGCGTCGCCACGCCGTGATCGAGCACCGCGGGAGCCAGTTCTTCCTGCGCGACTGCAGCTCGGCCAACGGCTCGGTCGTCAACGGCGACCGGGTCAGCGAGCGCGGGCTCCGCGACGGCGACCTCGTGGCGATCGGGAGCATGCGGCTCCTCTTCCGCGAGGAGCTCGTCGAGGCGGGGGGCAGCGGCAAGGTGGTGCCGCACCCCTCGGCGGCACCGCTCGTGTGCCCGTCCTGCGGCGGCGAGTACCGGCGCGGCGACCTCTTCTGCCGCGAGTGCGGGGCGCAGGTGGCGCAGCCGAGCGGGCCGCCCAAGACCGTGTGCGACTCCTGCGGGACCGCGGTGCCCCTGCCCGCGCGCTTCTGCAACGCCTGCGGCGCCACCCTGGCTGCGGACGGGCAGCGCGTCGAGAGTCTCGAGGCGGCCCAGGACGCCGGGCGCAACGACACGCAGCCCGTTCCGGTCGCGCCCCCGGAGCCGTCGCCGGCGCCCCGCGCCGCGGGCTCGATGGCCATGGCCCCGGAGCGGCAGGCGACACCGCAGCCCCAGCCGGCGGCGTCGAAGCCCGAGGAGGCCCCCGCCGCCCGGGTCGAGCGGCCGTCCCCCCGGGAGCGGTGGGCCGAGGCCGCCGCCCGGCGTCCCTCCGAGCCGGCGGAGTTCGCGAGCCGGCTGGCCGCCTGCGTGGTGGACACCGTCTTCGTGCTCTCCGGCCAGGCGGTCCTGCTCGCGCCCGTGGGCTGGTACTGGTGGGCGCGGGAGGCCCCGCGGACACCCTCCGACGTCTCCTTCCTGCCCGTGTTCGCCTCGGCGACCCTGGTTCCGCTCGCTCTCCTCCTGGGCGCGCTGTACCACGTGTACTTCTGGAGCGTGAAGGGAGCGACCCCGGGCAAGGAGCTGCTGGACCTGCGGGTCGAGACCGAGGACGGCGTCTCGCCCCTCCCCCTCGGCCGCGCCGCGGCGCGCGTCTTCGGCTACCTGCTCTCCGCGGCCAGCCTCGGCATCGGCTTCCTGATGATCGCCTTCTCCGGGAGCGGGCTGCACGACCGCATCTCCGGCACGCGCGTCGTGAAGGGGGCGAAGCGGTGACCCTCGAGCCCGGGGGGATCGGGCCCGGGGAAGAGGCGGCGGGGCCGCTGGCCGCTCTCGCGCCGCCACCCGGCGAGGCTTCCGAGCCGGAGATCGGGGCCGTCCGCCGCCGCGTCCTCCGCGCGGCCTGGGAGTTCCTCCACGACCTGTCGGTCGCGGTCCTCTTCTGCTTCTTCCTCATCGCCTTCGTCGCGCAGGCCTTCCGGGTGCAGGGCACGAGCATGGAGCCGCTGCTCCTCGACGGGGAGCGGATCGTCGTCAACAAGTTCATCTACCGCTTCCAGCCGATCGAGCGGGGCGACGTCGTGGTGTTCTGGTACCCCCGCGACCCCTCGGTGTCCTTCATCAAGCGGGTGGTGGGGCTGCCGGGCGACCTCGTCGAGATCCGGGGAGGGAACCTCGTCGTGAACGGCCTGCCGGTGCGCGAGGCCTACCTGCCCGACAGCTTCCGCGACGGGGACAACTACCCGCCGACGGAGGTCCGCAAGGGTTACTACTTCGTGCTCGGGGACCACCGCCGCAGCAGCAACGACAGCCGCACCTGGGGCGAGGTCCCCGAGAAGTACATTTACGGCCGGGCGGTCTTCCGCTTCTGGCCCTTCAACCGGGTGGGGCCGATCCGCTGAGCCAGGTGCTCGACGCCGTGGGGCGGCTCGCCGGCTGAGGGGAGTCTTCGGATAAGCTCTAGGGCTCGGACATGGCCACGCAGCGATCGGGAGAGCGGAAGCCGGGGGTGCGCCCGCCCGCGGTGCTGGCCCTCGAGGACGGCACCGTCTTCGAGGGGCGCTCCTTCGGACGGGAGGGCGAGGTGACGGGGGAGGTGGTCTTCAACACCGCCCTCTGCGGCTACCAGGAGGTGCTGACCGACCCCTCCTACGCCGGCCAGATCGTCACCATGACCTACCCCCACATCGGGAACTACGGGGTGAACCTCGAGGACGTGGAGTCCGCCCGGCCGCAGGTGGCGGGGTTCATCGTGCGCGAGGCCTCGACGGTCGTCTCGTCGTGGCGGGCCTCGGGGGAGCTCGCCCCCTACCTCGACGAGCACGGGATCGTGGGGATCAGCGAGATCGACACCCGCGCGCTCACCCGCCACCTGCGCACGCACGGGGCCAAGCGGGGAGTCGTCTCGGCGGTCGACCACGACCACGCCTCGCTCGTGGAGAAGGCCCGCTCCTCGCGGTCGATGATCGGCCTCGACCTCGCCCGCGAGGTGACCTGCGCCGCGCCGTGGACCTTCGACCCGCACTCCGAGGGCGCGAGCGCCGCCGGGCCCCTCGTGCCCGTGCTCAAGGGCGCGGAGGCGAAACGCCCCCGCGACGGCGAAGAGCCCTTCCGGGTGGTGGCCTACGACTTCGGGATGAAGCGGAACATCCTGCGGAACCTCGCCGCCGCCGGCTGCGTGGTGACGGTGGTCCCGGCCACGACGCCTGCCGCCGAAGCGCTGGCCCTCGGCCCCGAGGGCATCTTCCTCTCGAAC
>JBGPQQ010000426.1:0-3680 GCA_041489115.1 Vicinamibacteria bacterium
GCGTGGGCGCATCGTGGCGATGCTACACCCACGCGAGAAACCCGCTCCTACATTCACATCGTTTCACGTCGCCCGGCTCGCCGCCTGCTTCCGGCGCGGAACGAGGGTCGAGTCGCCCTACAGTGGCGCGACCTTCACCCAGCGCCTCGTGCGCGCGGCCTTCTCGATCGCCTCGAGCACGAGCTGGTTGCGGACGCCGTCCTCGAAGTCGGGCTTGACGCGCTTGCCCGCGGCCACCGCTTCGAGGAAGTCGTAGACGGTGTGCGTGAACGTGTGCTCGTAGCCAATGATGTGCCCGGCGGGCCACCAGGCCTTGAAAAAGGCGTGCGAGGGTTCGGTGGCCATGATCTGGCGGAAGCCCTGCTCCTTCGGCTCGTCGTCCCGCGAGTAATACTCGAGCTCGTTCATCCGTTCGACGTTGAAGGCGACGCTGCCGCGGCTGCCGTTCACCTCGAAGCGGTTGTAGTTCTTCCGGCCGGTGGCGAAGCGGGTGCCCTCGATCGATCCCACCGCTCCGTTCGCGAAGCGCACGAGCGAGAGCGCCGCGTCGTCCACCGTCACCCGACCTCTCTTCTTCGGATTCTCTGGAAGCGGCCGCTGCTTCACGAACGTCTCGAGCGCACCCGCCACCTCCGTCACCTCGCTGCCGAGGACGAAACGGCCGAGGTCGAGCGAGTGGGAGAGGATGTCGCCGAGCGAGCCCGAGCCCGACTTCTCCTTCCGGAATCGCCAGTAGAGGGGCATCGACGGGTCCACCGGCCAGTCCTGGAGGTAGGTCCCGCGGTAGTGGAAGATGCGGCCGAGCTTTCCCGAGGCCACGAGCTCGCGGGCCAGCATCACCGCCGGGATGCGGCGGTAGTTGTGACAGATCATGTGGGGGACGCCGGCCTTCCGCACCGCCTTCAGCATCGCTTTCGCCTCGCGGACGTCGTTCGCCAGCGGCTTCTCGCAGAGGATGGCCTTGCCCGCCTTCGCCGCGGCGATCGCGATCTCGGCGTGGCTGTCGCCGGGAGTCGCGATGTCCACGATGTCGATGTCGGGGCGCGCGACGACCTCGCGCCAGTCGGTGGCCCACTCGTCCCAACCGAGCTGCGACGCGGCCCTCTTCACGTTGGCGCGGTCGCGGCCGCAGAGGACCTTGAGCCGCGGCGTGAGCTTCGGCGAGAAGAAGCGGGAGACCTGGCGCCAGGCGTTGCTGTGGGCACGTCCCATGAACGCGTAGCCGATGAGCGCGACGTCGATCTCGGGCATGGTCGGGACGATAGCCGTGCCCTCCGCCGGGCGTCAAGCGCGTATCATTGCGGGAGAGCGGGAGGCCGACATGACCCGGCGGTCGATCGTCGCGTGCGTCGTCGTGGCGCTTCTGGCGGTGGCGGGGCCAGCCTGCAAGAAGGAGACGGTCACCGGCCCGGCCCTGAGCGCGACGTGTGAGGCGCGTCCCTCCATCGGCCAGATACCCTTGACGGTGTCCTTCGTGCTCGCGGTGTCCGGGGCGGAGGGCTCGTTCAACGTCGCGGTGAGCTACGGCGACGGCACGAGCGGGACGAACCCGGACGTCCCGCACACCTATACGGCCGGTGGCGTCTTCACGGCCGCGTTCACGGTCACCACCGCGACCCAGAGCGCCCGGTGCTCCACGACGGTCACGGCCATGCCCAGCACCGTCCCCAGCCCGCCCCCGAGCGGCAACCAGCCGCCCCACGCCATCTTCAAGTCCACGCCCGACGCGGTCGGCTCCACCATCAGCGGGACGGCCCCGCTCAGCGTCCGCTTCAACATGTGCGCGAGCACCGATCCCGAGGGTGACCAGCTCTATTTCTCCCACGACTTCGACGGCGACGGGAAGATCGACTGGGCCGGCACGACGGGCGCCCACTGCCGCAGGGACCACGTCTACGCCGCCGGCACGTGGAAGGCGCGCAACTGCCTGCACGACATGGACGCGAACGACGAGGCGCTGCACAGCGACCAGTGCAAGACGTACTCGGTCGTCGTCACGCCGTAGGCGGCGGCCGGTCGAGCCTGCTCCCCCTCGTGGACGCGCACCGTCCTCGCCGGGAGGCTCGAACCGCCCATTCCGGGCGAGAATCGCGTGGCGCGCGGCTTGCTTGGGCGGCGGAGGGGAGGCGGGATGGGCGCGGGCGGTTCGGCGAGAAGACACCTGGCGACCGCTCTGATCCTCTGGCTGGCGCTGGCGCCCACGACGGTGGGCTCCGCCCCGCAGCGGCCGCCCGAGTTCCCCGCGCGGGCCGAGCTCGTGACCGTGGACGTCGTCGTGCTCGACGGCGAGGGCAAGCCGGTCCCCGGCCTGAAGCGGGCCGACTTCGTGGTCAAGGAGGACGGCCGGCCGCAGACGGTCACGGCATTCGAGGCGGTCGAGGCAATGACCCCCGCGCTCGTCGCTCCCGCGGCGGTGGCCGACGGCCCCTCGACCGCACGGGTGTCGACCAACGTGTCGGCTGCGCCCACCCGCCGCACGTTCGCGATCGTCTTCGACGATCTCCACGTGGGCGAAATCGACATCGAGCAAGCCAAGCGCGCGGTCCGGGCGTTCGTCAAACGGGAGATCCGGTCGGGCGACGGCTTCTTGCTCATCACGACCTCGGACGCCCGGTACTGGGCCACGACTCGGGGGCCGCTCGACTCGGAGTTCATGCGGGCCCTGGAGCACGTCGCCTCGCGACGACCGGCCCGCGACCGACTGGCGCTCCAGATGAGCCCGGTCGAAGCGATGCGCATCGCCGACTTCGGCGACTACGGCGTGGCCGATCGCGTGCGCCGGCGCCGTGCCGTGCTCTCCGGTCTGTGTGTGTGGACGGGCATCCGCTGCGAGTGCCAGCGCCTCCCACCCCGCGCCGGTGGATCCGGCGGCCAGCCCCGGCCGGATATGTCGGGTGAGGGGGGAGACGGTTGCATGGTGCCACCGGGCGCCCCCAGCTCGGAAGAGACGTACGCCCTAGCCCGGCGAAGCCTTCAGCAGACGCTGCGGGTGCTGGGAGAAGCCGCGCGAAAGCTGGGAGCGCAGCGGGAGCGCAAGGCGCTCGTCCTCGTCTCGGAGGGGTTCATGCTGGACCCGTCGTTCGACGGATTCCGGCAGATCCGGGACCTGTGCGCACGCTCGAACGTCGTCGTGTACTTTCTCGACGCCCGCGGCCTCGCGGTGGGGCCGGAGTTCCTCTCTGCGGCCGGCACGACCGGAGCGCTCCCGGCGCAGGACCTGGGCCCGACCCTCGCCCTGTGGAGGCTCGAGGACGGGGGGGCGAGGGTGCTCGCCGAGGAGACAGGGGGACGTGTGCTGCAAACGAACGACCTCGTGTCGGGCCTCGAGCGTGTGGCCGACGAATCCCGTGTGACGTACCTGCTGGGCTACGAGCCGACGAACGCGAAGCGCGACGGTCGGTACCGCAAGTTGAAGGTCGAGGTGCTGAGGCCGGGGCTTTCGGTGCGCGCGCGAGCCGGGTACTTCGCCGCGAAGGGCAAGGAGAAGCCCGCCCCGGAGCCGAGCGTCGTCCAGCGAGTGCTCAAGAACCCCTTCGACGCGGACGGCATTCCGCTGCGGCTGGCCGCCTACGTGATGGGCCCCGCCCCGCTGCAGAGCCCGGTGCCGAAGACCGGCGTGGAGGTCCTCATCGCGGGCGAGGTGCGCCTCGACGCTCTCGAGACGCGCACGAAGGACGGCC
>JBGPQQ010000427.1:0-3673 GCA_041489115.1 Vicinamibacteria bacterium
CCACCGCTCCCAGGTCTCCCGCCGGTGCGGTGGGTCCGCGCTCTGCCGCCGGCTGAGCCACACGGACGATTGACGTCCAGCGGTCCTGGTCACTAGTCTTCGTTGGGGGTCAGCCGGTTCTTGACCTGGCCCCGTCTGCAGGAGGTGACGCGGTGCCGGTCTACGAGTTCCAGTGCCAGAAGTGCGGGAGGGAGTTCACCCTGGTCCTTTCGGTGAAGCAGTACGAGCAGAAGGAGTTCGCCTGCCCGGACTGCAAGGCCGAGGAGGTGGAGCAGCTCATCACGTCCGCCCAGGTCATCACTTCCAGGAAGAGCTGAGCGCCGGTCGCGGGCAGCCGGCGAGGCCATGAGAGCCTTGTGCCTCCCGCGTCCCGCTACGGGTTGAGGAGGCGCTTGATCACGCGCCGGTTCTCCGGGGCCTTCTCGATCAGGTCCCACGACCAGAAGACGACGCCGGCCGACGGGGGCTCGAGGGCGGCGCGCAGGCACGCCTCGAACTCCGTGGCGTCCAGCGCCCGGTCGCCGGGGTAGTACTCCTTGACCTGGATGCTGGGGAGGATCGGGGAGGAGGACCGCCCCGCGAAGTCCTTCACCACGGACGCGATCCAGGCCGGCTCGCGCCGGAGCATGGCCGAGTAGCACATCGGGGAGACGTAGTCGGCCATCCGCGAGAGCGCCGGGATGTCCTGGCCGACCACCTTGCGCAGGGCACCGCCGAAATCGTCCCGCCGCCACGGCACCGCGTGCAGGTTGACCTGGAGGCCCGGTCTCGCCGCGCGAACCCGCCTCGTGACGTCCTCGACCATGGAGGAGATGACCTGGCACTTCCAGCGGGTCCAGGCCTCGAGGTGTCCCGCCTCGATCCACGCCGCCGCCTGGGCGGGGATCCGGACGGCGGTCGGGAGGCTCACCCCGGTCTCCCGGGAGAAGCGCTCCAGGCAGGTCGGGCAGTAGCACGTGCGGGGGATCGATTCGTACGTGCGCTCGGGGTGGACGCTCTCCCAGTACGCGAAGTAGCGGATGAAGTCGAGGCTGATCCCGTCCGGCGCGAGCCGGCTCGCCGTGCGGGCGATCGTCTCCGCCCGGCGGCGGCGGTACTCCTCGCGCGTCGGGCACACGAAGGCCACCCAGTCGTCGCGAGCGGGCGTGCCGGCGTTCGTGAGGGCGAAGAGCTCCGGCTTCTGCTTCAGCTCGTCGGGGTCCTGGAAGACGGGCTGGATGACGAAGACCGCCATTCCGTTCCGGCGGGCCAGGTCCCGGAACTCCTCGTCGCCGGCGAGGGCCTCGCTGACGAAGAGGGTGTTGAAGCCGAGGTCCACGAAGTCGGCGAACAGACGCCCCACGTCGCCGTGGCGCTCGTAGATCTTCACTCCGATCCGCAAGGGCCGGGAGGGACGTCCGTCTCCGCCCGGCTGTCCCAGCGCCGGGGCGTGGAGAGCCGCCCCGAGGATGACGCCGAGAAGCACCGCCCGGAGCGCCCGTCCGTGCCTCATGATCCCTCCTCGGTCGAGAGAGCGGGAGACGCGGGCCGGCCGAGGGCGATGACTGGCGCCTACCAGGTGCGGACGCGGCCCGTGTCCACGTGGACGAAGTCGGACCCGTGGTAGTAGCCGACGCCGCCCCGGCGTAGCTCGCGCGCGGCATCGCGCAGGACCGCGCTCTTTACGTCCGCCAGGCGCACGTCGATGGCCCGGCCCTGGAGGTGCATGCTGCCCCTCGCGACGCCTCCGCTCTCCGAGCACAGCATGGCGTTGGTGGCCGGGGAGCGGTAGCAGGAGATCACCTGGAAGGGCGTCCTCGTGCTCGTGGCCCGCTGCAGCTCGTGCAGGAGATCGAAGAGAGCAGGGTCGATCGGGTGCTCGTCCCCGGTGCGGTGGTCCCGCAGGAACCGGTCGAGACGCGCGAGTGACCCGGACAGGTAGCCGCCATCGGCGAAGTAGGGCAGGGTCAGGCGGTCGCTCGTGTGGGTATTGGAGAAGGAGAGGACCCGCTCCTCGCGCGCCGGAAGGGCGGCCGCGGGAGCCGCGAGGGCAAGCGCGGAGAGCGAAGCCAGGCCGCCGAGGAACGAGCGGCGGGACGCGTCCTCTGGCTCGTCTCCCACGCCGGCCGGGTTACCCTGAAGCGCTCGACCCAGAATCACCCGACCATGGTAGGGAGTCAGGGAAGGCCGTGCAAGCAGGAGCGGTCCCGGACGTGACGCAGGACACAAAATGAGGCGACTCGCGACGGACGTGGCCCCGGCGCTTCGGGATCTCTACAGCGGTGAAGCCGACCGGCTCTTCTGGTTCGCGGGAGAGCGGCCCTTCTACCGCCACGACCGGGCCCTGGACGAGGCCTCGCCCGCGGCTATCCCTACCTCGAGGAAGGCCAGAGCCCCGGGTGAAGCCCCGTCTTTGACAAGGGGCCCGGAGCGCCGTCATCGTGTACACGAAGGCATCCGCCATCGGTTCTGGGGCGCAGGTCCGTCGCAGGAGGTCCACATGTCCATTCGGCCCATCAAGCGGCTCGTGAAAGCAAAGCCGACTATGGAGGGCGCGGGCGTCCACCTGCGCCGCGCCTTCGGGTTCGGCAACACGTCTGATTTCGACCCGTTCCTGCTCCTCGACGACTTCCGGAATGACCGTCCGGAGGACTACCTGGCCGGCTTCCCGTGGCACCCTCACCGCGGGATCGAGACGATCACCTACGTCCTGGCCGGGACCGTCGAGCACGGCGACAGCATGGGCAACCAGGGCACCATCGGCAAAGGCGACGTCCAGTGGATGACGGCGGGGAGCGGGATCATCCACCAGGAGATGCCCAAGGGCGACCCCAACGGCCACATGCACGGGTTCCAGCTCTGGGCGAACCTCCCCGCGTCGCTCAAGATGACGGCCCCCCGCTATCAGGAGGTCAAGGCGGCCGACATCCCCGTGGTCACGGACGATGACGGGACCCAGGCTCGGATCGTCTGCGGAAGCTTCTGGGGAACGAAGGGTCCGGTGGACGAGGTCGCGATCGACCCGATCTACCTCGACGTGTCGGTGCCTCCGGGCAAGAGGAAGAGCCTCCCGGTCGCGACGACCCGCAACGCCTTCGCGTACGTGTTCGCGGGAGCGGGGGACTTCTGCAACGCATCGGGCCCGTTGGAGGTGCCGACCGAAGGTGTCGGCTGGTCGGACACCACGCCGCCCGCGCACGCGGACAACCGCTCGCTCGTGCTTTTCGATCGCGGCGACGAAGTCACGGTGCAGGCGGGAGACGAGGGGGTCCGGTTCCTGCTCGTGTCGGGGAAGCCGCTCGCAGAGCCGGTAGCGTGGTACGGCCCGATCGTGATGAACACCCAGGAGCAGCTCCGGCAGGCGTTCGAGGAGCTCCAGAAGGGCACGTTCCTGCAGCCGCCAGGGGGCCGTTAGTCACGCGAGCTCCCGCAGCACGCGGAACCCGTAGTCCGCGTACCGGAACGTGGGCGGAAGGCTGCTGCGCGCGGACGGCGGCGACCAGCGCACGTGGTGTCGCCAGGAGCCGCCGCGGCTCGAGCGCCGCTCGCCCTTCTCGGGGCCCCGCGGGGCGAGCGATGGCGACGAGGCGTAGTAGTCCGCGTCGTACCAGTCGAGACACCACTCGTGGACGATCGTGCCCGGGTCCAGCAGGCCGTAGCCGTTCGGCGTCCCGCGGCCCACGAGCCAGGGTCC
>JBGPQQ010000428.1:0-3666 GCA_041489115.1 Vicinamibacteria bacterium
CTCGACGGAGTCGGTCGACTACCCCGACTACGCGCACCGGGTGGCCGAGGCCGTGGAGAAAAGCCGCTACGCGCGGGGGATCGTCCTCTGCGGCACGGGGCTCGGCGTCTCGATGGCGGCCAACCGCCACCCGGGCGTGCGGGCCGCGGTGGCGTACGACGAGGAGACGGCGCGGCTCAGCCGCGAGCACAACGACGCCAACGTGCTCGCCCTCGGCGGACGGAGCCTCGACCACGCCCTCGCCGAGCGGATCCTCGAGGTGTGGCTGAAGACGCCGTTCGCCGGGGGGCGCCACGCATGCCGCGTCGCGAAGATCGAGCTGCCGGAGACCCAACCGAGGTGAACCAGATGATGGAGAACCTGGCCCGGACCGATCCCGAGGTGGCGGAGGCCATCCGCAACGAGACCGAGCGGCAGGGCCGCCAGCTGGAGATGATCGCCTCCGAGAACTTCGTCTCCGAGGCGGTGCTCGAGGCGCTCGGCACGGTCCTCACCAACAAGTACGCCGAGGGCTACCCCGGGAAGCGGTACTACGGCGGCTGCGAGTTCGTGGACGTGGCCGAGAGCCTGGCCATCGCCCGCGCGAAGGAGATCTTCGGCGCGGACCACGCGAACGTGCAGCCGCACTCCGGGGCGCAGGCCAACACCGCCGTCTACATGGCGGCGTGCAAGCCCGGGGACACGATCCTCGGGATGAACCTCTCGCACGGCGGCCACCTCACCCACGGCCACCCGCTCAACTTCTCCGGCAAGTACTTCAACGTCGTGGCCTACGGCGTCCGCAAGGAGGACGAGCGGATCGACTACGAGGAGCTGAAGCGGCTGGCGGTCGAGCACAAGCCGAAGGTCATCGTGGCCGGCGCCTCGGCCTACTCGCGCACGATCGACTTCGCGGCGGTGAGAGCGGCGGCCGACGCCTCGGGCGCGCTGATCATGGCCGACATCGCCCACACCGCCGGCCTCGTCGCCGCGGGCCTCCACCCGAGCCCGATCCCGCACTGCGAGTTCGTCACCACGACCACGCACAAGACGCTCCGCGGCCCGCGCGGCGGCCTCATCCTCTGCAAGGAGGCGTGGGCGAAGGAGATCGACAGGGCGGTTTTCCCGGGCGTCCAGGGCGGGCCGCTCATGCACGTGATCGCGGCCAAGGCGGTGGCCTTCAAGGAGGCTCTCACCCCCGAGTGGAAGGCCTACCAGAAGCAGATCGTGGCGAACGCGGCGGCGCTGGCGAAGGGCCTCCAGGGCGAGGGCTGGCGGCTCGTCTCCGGCGGCACCGACAACCACCTCATGCTCGTGGACGTCTTCGCGAAGGGCCTCACCGGCAAGGTGGCCGAGAAGACGCTCGACAAGGCCGGCATCACCGCCAACAAGAACACGATCCCCTTCGACACGAACTCCCCGATGGTCGCCTCCGGCATCCGCCTCGGCACCCCCGCCCTCACCACGCGAGGGATGAAGGAAGGCGACATGCAGCAGGTGGCGAAGCTCGTCTCCCGCGCGCTCCACGCGGTCGAGAACGAGACCGAGCTCGCCGAGGTGAAGCGCGAGGTCCGGAAGATGTGCGAGCGTTTCCCGCTCTACGCCGCGCGGCTCGCCTCCTACGAAAAGGCGCTCGCGAAGGCCTGACCCGGGTCAGGCGACGGCTTCGTTCGCTTCGGCCGCCGCCGGGGGGTCGACCCAGCGACAGGCCGACGCACCCCGGGCGGCGATCTCGGGGCGCGCCGCCGCCGCCGGGTTGGCCTCGTAGAACGTGGGTGGCTCGTACGTCCGGCCGCGGCGCTGGCGCCGCTCCTCGAGCCAGAGCGTCGCGAGCACGGCCGGGCCGACGAGCCGGGCCGCCACTCGCGCCTTCCAGCCGAACTCCTGCTCGATGCCGCGGCGGGTGGCCCGCAAGCGGTCGGCGAGCGCCGGGCTCTCCCGGGCGAACCACCTCTCCGACGCCCACAGCGCTCCC
The DNA here is from genome assembly GCA_041489115.1 of Vicinamibacteria bacterium. Taxonomy (GTDB): domain Bacteria; phylum Acidobacteriota; class Vicinamibacteria; order Fen-336; family Fen-336; genus DATBSL01. Next base: position 1,955 of record JBGPQQ010000428.1, read on the forward strand.
GCGTACTGCGTGGCGAGGTCCTTCGTCTCGAACGCCACGCGGTCCCGCACGCGGGGGTCGGGGTGGTCCTTCAAGGCGAGCCAGCCGCGGAGGAGCGTGCGGGCGATTCGCGTGACGCTCGGCCCGTTGACCTCGAAGTCGCGCCGGAAGGCCCGCAGCAGGTACTCTGTCTCCTCGCCGTTCCGGATGCGCGGGTGGCGGAAGTTGAAGCGGAGCTGGCCGTGCGTGTCGGCGTCGGGGCACTCCTCGACCGACAGCAGCGTGCCGTTCGCCCGGTGCTCGGCGTAGAGGGGCGTGCCGGGCACCGGCGTGTAGAGCATGAACTGGTGGAACTCGGTGTCGTGCGCGACCGCGTGGTCGATCGCACGGTCGATGTTGTCGGCCCCGTGCTCGGCGAGGCCGACGATGCTCGAGCCGAGGACGCGAATTCCCAGGCCCTGCAGGCGGTGCACGAGGGCCTGCGTGTCCGTCCCCTTCAGCTTGGCGTACGCGCTCTGCTCTCCCTCGAGGCCGAGCCAGACCCACGAGACGCCGAGCCCCACCAGCTCGTCGTCCGTGTACTGCCGGAGCGCGTTGGCCGAGCTGAAGACGTAGAGCGCCCACGCCTTGCCGTGCTCCCGCATGAGCTCGAGCAGGCGCAGCGCGCGCTTCCGGTGGAGGAGGAAGTTCTCGTCCATCACGAAGAACGAATGCACGTTCAGGGCCTCCTCGAGACCGCGCATCACGTCGAAGAGCTCGTCGCCGCCCTCGTAGAAGCTGTGGAAGCGGCCCTTGCCCCCGAACATCGCCGAGGTCGAGCAGAAGTTGCAGCCGAGCGGGCAGCCGACCGACGGGATGACGGTGGCGGCCGTCACGCCGGCGCCGCGGCCAAACGGCACGCCCATCGTCCGCGCGCCGAAGGCCGAGACGATGAGCGGGTGGCGGACCGGGCGGTCGACGGGCTCGCCGAGGAAGCCGCGGAACCAGGCGACGCCCTCGCCCGCGACCACGTGGTCCGCGTCGACGATCTCGCGCAGGCCGGGGCGGTTCGCGATGTGCCCGCCCACGACGATCGTGGCCCTCGGCTGGTGCCGGCGCACGATCTCGCACATGAGCTTCACCTTGCCCACGTTGGGCAGGATGGAGCTGATGCCGACCACGTCGTACGGGACCGTGCGGATCTCCTCCTCGAAGCGCTCGAGGGTGGGGAAGTCGAGGAGCGTCGTGGGCGCCTCGAGGTTCGCCTGGATGAGCATGAGCCCCCAGGAGCGGTGGAACATGCGGAGCGAGAAGGCGCCCTGCACGCGCGTGACCTGGTTGTGGTAGAGCTCCATCGGGTTGATGGCCCGGCTGCCGTGCGCGTCGTCGCGCGCGTAGGGGCCGAAGACACTGGTGAGCAGCACGCGCGCGCGCGAGCCGAGCGGGTGGCGGGTGACGGCGGTTCTCTCCATGTCCCCCGCTTGTAGCACCGGCGCCGCGGGGCGACCGTCACAGTTGTGTCAAACCCGACGCGCCGCGCGGGGGCGTGGGGCGTTCGCATCAGGAGGCGCTGCCGAACGAACCATGAAGGGCGCCGGGATTCCGGCGGTCGGACCTGCTACAGTCCCACGTCGACATGACGATCGGTCCCTCGGTGTCGCGTGGCGTGCCCCTCGGCTATTCTCTGCTGGTCGTCCTGCCGCTCCTGGCGATCCTGCTCGTGCTGCACGTGGGAACGGCCCGCCATCCCTCGA
>JBGPQQ010000429.1:0-3662 GCA_041489115.1 Vicinamibacteria bacterium
CCCTCCCGCCGCGGACACCGTGCCCTCCCCCTCCCCCTCGAAGTGATCCTCGAGCTCGCCGCCGCAGTCCGCGCAGCGGACCACCTCGGGCCGGTACTCCTCGCCGCAGTCGCGGCACACGCGGACGTGGACGGGCATGGACGGCTCCTTCACGGGCACCTGCAGGGGGGACACCCGTTGTCGAGGACGATTCGCCACTCGCCGTCCTTCTCGAGGCGCCAGGTGGAGTTGTAGGTGCCGGTGCGCTGGCCCTCGGGGTCGAAGACGGGGCCGGTGCTGAGGGCGAGCGTGCCGGAGGAGATCACCTCCACCCGGTCCGGCTGCCAGGAGAAGGGAGCCTTGGGCGCGTCGAAGTAGGCTTTCCAGCCCTCCACGACGGCCTGGCGGCCGCGCAGGGCGGTGCGGCCCACGAAGACACCCTCCTCCGACACGAACGTCGCGAACGCCGCGAGGTCGCGGTCGGCCATCGTCTTCGCGAACGCGACCTCGCGCGCCCGCACCTTCGCCACCAGCGCCTCGAGCGGCTCGGCCGCCACCCCCGAAACCAGGCCGCACGACAGCAGCGCACCCACCAGGCCAGCCCTCATCCTCCAGCTCGGCATCGCCTTCTGACTCCCGTCGTTGCGGTCGCATATCATACCGCTCATGCCCAAGACGACACCCGACCACCACGACGCCGAGCTGCTGATCCAGGTTTACGAGCTGCGCCGCGAGGCCGTGATGCGCCAGTCGCGCCAGGCCATCCAGCGCGAGTTCTGGCCGAAGACGTGGGACGACGTGCAGGCGGTCCTGAAGGCCGAGCACCCGCTGAACGCGGCCTACCGGCAGACGGGCACCTACTGGGAGATGGTCTACAGCATGGTCCGCCACGGGATCGTGCACCCCGGCTTCTGGCTGGAGAACAACGGCGAGGGGCTCTTCCTCTTCGTCGAGGTCGAGCCCTTCCTCGAGAAGCTCCGCGCGGCGGGGCAGCCGAGCGCCTTCCGCAACGCCGAGTGGGTGGCGCGGGAGTGCCCCGAAGGCCGGCCGATCTACGAGCGGATCAAGGCGCGGGTCGCGCAGATGGCGGCAGCCCGGGGCTGAGGGGCGGGTCTCCTGGCCCCCGGGATCGCCGCCGTCGTCCTCGACTTCGACGGGCTCATCGTCGACACCGAGACCCCCATCTTCGAGGCGTGGCTCGCGGCCTACCGCCGCCGCGGCCGCTCCGTCGGCCTCGACGAGTGGCAGCACGCCCTCGGGACCCACGGGGGCTTCGACCCCCTGGCCCACCTCGATGCGCTCCTCGGGGGAACGCTCGACCGGGAGGCGGTCCTCGCCGAGGTCAGGGAGGCGACGGCGACGGGGTGCGACGGCCAGCCGCTGCTGCCGGGCGTCGAGGCGCTGCTGCGCGACGCGAAGACCCTCGGCCTCGCCCGCGCCGTGGCGTCCAGCAGCTCCTGCGGCTGGGTGGACGGGTGGCTGCGGCGCCACGGCATCCGCGACCTTCTCGACGTGGTCGTGGCCCGCGACGACGTGCGGAGGGTCAAGCCCGACCCGGAGCTCTTCCTGCTGGCCGCCTCGCGCCTCGGGGTCGCCCCCGGGGCCTGCGTCGTCTTCGAAGACTCGCCGAACGGCATGCGCGCCGCGCTCGCCGCCGGCATGCGCTGCGTCGCGGTGCTGAACGCCCTGACCCGCCCGCTCGCCCGGCCCGACGTGGACCTGGTCCTCGAGTCCCTCGCGGAGTGTCCGCTCGCCGAGGTCCTCGCCGCGCTCGCCCGTTCCCCCGTCCGCGCCTGAGAGCCTGGCCGCCGATCCCCGTCAGCGCTTCTTGAACAGCGCGGTGAAGCCCGACGGCGGAGGCGGCACGTCTTCCTTCGGATCGAGAAAGGCCAGCGCGCGCTTGGCTTTGTTGTGCCCGGGCTGGATGTCGAGCACCTTTCGATACATCGCTCGGGCCCGGGCCGGAAGTTGGGTCGCCCGGTAGAGCTCGGCGAGCAGCAGATACCCCGCGACGTGCCGAGGGTTTTCGCGCACCAGTGACTGGAGGACGACCTCGGCCCGCCTCGTCCACATGGGGTTCTTCATGTAGGCCTGGGCGAGCAGCATCATGGCCTGCACCTGCGTCGGCCCTTCGGCCCGCCGGATCAGGGGCTCGAGCTGCTGGATGGCTTCCCAGTACCTCTGGTCCGTGAACAGCTGCTCCGCGTCCACGAGAATGCTCTCGGGCGTCAGTCTCACGTCGACCGTAGACGGGGCCGGCTCGGTCGCCGCGGCCCGGGGCGGTGACACAGGGCCGCCGGTCGCAACCCCCGCGGTGGACGCCGGGGCGGGCGGCGGCGGTGTGGGAACAGCCGTCGCAGCGGGGGCCGCCGGCGCCGCCGCCCGCGGCGGTGCGGGCCGGGAGGGCCGCAGCTTCGAGGGCTCGAAGGCGCGTTCGTAGTTCGCCCGCGACGCCGGGTTGCGCAGCGTGTCGTACGCCTCGGACAGCCGGATGAAGACGGCCTCCCTCGTCTCGCGGAGGTCCGCCAACGCGGGATGCCGGCACGCGTCGGGATGCAGGATGCGCGCGAAGGCGCCGTAGGCCTCGCGCACGTCGGCCTCGGTGGCCGTGCGCTCGAGACCCAGCACCTCGAAGTGGTCGCGCCCGAGCCTGCCGTGCGTCTCGAGGATCAGGGACCGGACCTCCTCGATGCTGGGCGCCGAGGGTCGCCGACTCTCGTGCTCCGCCGGCCCGGCGGCTGCGGAAGGGCCGCCCGTCCCGGGCACCGACGGAGTCGGGTCGGGGCGAGCGGGCACGGTGGCGACCTTGGGTGGCGGCGTCACGACCGGACGGGGCGGAGGCGTGTGGAGCGACGTCGGCCGGGGGGCGGCCCGTGAGGTCGGGGTGGTCTCCCGCCGATAGTCCACGATGCCGGTGCAGAGCAGGCTGAAGAGACTCCGCTCCGCGTCTTCCGCGGGCAGCGGGACGAGCGCGATCACGTCACGTGCGCTCGAGCTCCCGTCGACGCGCGAGAGGACGAAGCCGTCCGCCGGCGTGAGCGTGATCTTCTGGGAGCACAGCAGCGGATCGGGCGAGAGGATGAGCACGCGCCCCGGGTCGCCGAGGACCGTCCTCACCAGCTCGGGGTCGAGGATTCTCCTGGTCGCCTCCAGGATCAGCTGACCCGTGGAAAGGGGACAGACGAGGTCCGTCTCCATGAGGCTCTCGGCCAGCTCCTCGAAGGTGCAGGAGACGCCGGCACGGCCGAGGACGTTGAACAGGATCTCGCGCGCATGGAGGCCGACCGCCTCCTCGATCCGGCTCCGCTCGAGCAGGCCCAGCTCTCCGAGGACGGTACCCAGGCGCTTCCGCTCGCGCAGGACGATGGCGACGGCGCGCTCCAGGTCCGCCTGGCTGAGGAGGCCGTAGCGGACGAGGACGTCCCCCATGTGCTCGCCGGCCGCGTCGCTGGTCCCGTGGACGATCTGGCCCCGCAGGATGCAGAGGCTCTTGCGCTCGCCGGCCACGGCGAGGTGGAGGTGGCCCGACTTGCCACCGACGTAGATCTCCCGCAGCAGCCGGAAGAGGCCGCTGGGATCGGCACGACGCGCCGGCGTGTCGCTCACGACTCCGTGGGCGGGCATCGGCCGCTTCTCCGCCGCGTTCGGGGCGGCGGGGGCGTCGCGGGGGGGCGCTTGCACCC
>JBGPQQ010000430.1:0-3657 GCA_041489115.1 Vicinamibacteria bacterium
CAACCGCGAGGACATCGGCCGCGGCGAGGACGTCGGCTTCGAGACCCACCTCGAGATCGAGGCGCCGGCCGACACCGCGGTCGAGATCCGCAACCAGCACGGGCGCGTCGACCTCGCCGGCGTGGCGAGCGCCGACGTCGTCTCGTCCTTCGACGGCGTCGCGATCGAGAGGATCGCGGGCGCCGTCAAGCTCGAGGCACGGCACGGCGACGTCCGCGTGAGCGGCATCGGCGCGGGCCTCGAGCTCACCACGCGCCACGGGAACGTGGAGGTTTCGGGCGTCACGGGCGCGGCCAAGCTCGACGTCGAGCACGGCGACCTCTCGGCCCGGAAGACAGGGGCTCTCGACGTGGCCATCCAGCACGGCGGCTTCGAGGCCGAGGGCGTGGCCGGCGACCTCGTGGTGCGGGGCGGGCACGCCGGGGTGCGCGCGAGCGACGTGACCGGACGCGCTGAGGTCGAGACCTCCTACGAGGGGATCCACCTCGCCCGCGTCGGCGGCGACGTGCGCGCGACCGCGAAGAACGGCGAGATCACCGCCGAGGACGTGGCCGGGGGCCTCTTCGCGGAGACGACGCACGAGGGCGTGAGCCTCGACCGGGTGGACGGGCCGGTCCAGGTGATCGTGGACCACGGCGGTGTCGAGGCGCACGGCCTCGGGAAGGGGGCGAAGGTGCGCACGTCCGGCGGGGACGTCTCGCTCGACGGCTTCGCGGGCCCGGTCGAGGTCGAGGTCGAGCGCGGCAGCGCGCGCCTCGCGCCCCGTGCGGCCCTCGCCGCCGGAGTGACGGTGTCGGCGACGCAGGGCGAGGTGCGCCTCGAGGTCCCCGAGGGCAGCCGCTTCGACCTCGAGGCCGAGTCGCGCCGCGGGGAGCTGAGAACGGAGGTGCCGGGGCTCACGACCTCGGAGACGGGCGGCGAGCCGGGGCGCGCTCGCCGCGTGGCGGGCAAGCTCGCCGGAGGCGGCATCGCGGTGCGCTTGAGTGCCGACGGCGATGTCACCCTGGAAGCGAAACCCGCCGGCCCTATCGCCGTCCGCCCCGGGGCGAAGCCCGCGGCGGAGGCAACGCCGCCACCGCCGGCCCCGCCACGGAAGCCGGAGCCACCCGAGAAGCCGTGAGGATTCGGTAAGCATCGTCGTTTCGACGCGATCGCGGGCGGGCCCGTCACGGCCCGCCCGCGTGCTTTTCGCCCTTGCCTCGCGCTCCGCGCTTCCGGTAGACTTCCGGCCCTCCGACCGACCACCGCCTCGTGGCCGCCGGACGAACGAGCCACCACCCCGCACCCACCCGCGAACGAGACCGATGAACATCGATCCGAAGGCGCCCCCGCTCCTGGAGACGAGCCTTCCCGGCGTCGCGCTCTGGAGGAAGGGCAAGGTGCGGGACGTCTACGACCTGGGCGATTGTCTCCTCGTGGTGGCCACCGACCGGCTGAGCGCGTTCGACGTCGTCCTGCCCACGGGCATCCCCGGCAAGGGGATCCTGCTCACGCAGATGTCGCTCTTCTGGTTCCGCCTGCTCGCGGACGTCCTCCCGAACCACGTCGTGACCGCGGAGGTGAGCGAGTATCCCGCCGAGCTGCGCGCGTTCCGGGACCAGCTCGAGGGCCGCTCGATGGTCGTCGTGAAGACGGACGTGCTTAAGGTCGAGTGCGTCGTCCGCGGCTACATCGCGGGCTCGGGCTGGAAGGACTACAAGGCGACGGGCTCCGTGTGCGGCATCGCGCTCGCCGCGGGGCTGCGCGAGTCGGACCGCCTCGAGCCGCCGATCTTCACCCCGGCCACCAAGGCCGAGACGGGCCACGACGAGAACATCAGCTACGAGGTGATGGCCGCCACCGTGGGAAGCGGGCGCGCGGCGGAAGTGCTTCGGGTGAGCCTGGAGATCTACTCCCGGGCCCGCGCGCACGCCGAGGCGCGGGGGATCATCCTCGCGGACACGAAGTTCGAGTTCGGGATCCGCGACGGGCGGCTCATCTGGATCGACGAGGCCCTGACCCCGGACTCGTCGCGGTTCTGGCCGCGGGACGGCTACGCGCCGGGACGGTCGCAGCCCAGCTTCGACAAGCAGTTCGTGCGCGACTACCTCGAGACGCTGAGCTGGGACAAGCGGCCGCCGGGGCCGGAGCTTCCGCCGGACGTCGTCGCCCGCACCGTGGAGAAGTACGTGGAGGCGTTCGAGCGCCTCCGGGGAGAGGCCCGCTAGAGTCGGGACTTCCGGGCCGCGGCCCGGAGCATCAGGGAGCGCTTTTCTCGTGAAGCAGCAACTGGAAGCCCTGGTCACCGAGATGGTGGAGAGGGGGATCCTCTTCGCGGAGGCGAAGCGGGAGTTCGAGAAGAAGTTCATCGCGCGGGTCCTGCAGCGTCACAGCGGCAACCTCTCGCGCGCGGCGAAGGACCTCCGCATCCACCGCAACACCCTCGGCAAGAAAATCGAGGAATTCAAACTGCAGCTGTAGCGCTGAGCGCTCGCGGCGCTCAGCGCTGGTACGGCCGACGGGCCAGCCGGGGGGTTTGGGGGGACGGAGTCCCCCCATATCAAAGAAAGCTAGCGACGACCGTCGCCCTGTTTCCCCCTCCAGTCCCCGGTGCCGTGCTCGACCCCACCCCCGGGTTGTTGCCGTTCCTCTCGCCTTGCTGTGGGTGGAGCACGCAAAAGGCCCGAACAACCCGGGACCGGCCTAGGCCATCGGGTGGAGCACCCCCTAGGGACTCGAGGAGCGCGGTCGGCAACGGGTTTGCTTTGATCTAGGGGGTGCTTCGCACCCCCTAGGACCCCCGTGGGTTGCCCTGGCCGTTCCGCGGACTGCCTTGGCAGTCTCCTTGACAGAGCGCCAAAGGCCCTCTATATTCGTTGGCAGTCGACGTCTGAGACTGCTGGCGCCGCGGCCGGGTGTTCCCGCCTCGGCGCGCCGGGAAGAGCGAAAACGACCGGCAATCTGTCACTGACTGGCTCCGCTGCGGCGGAAAGGAGACGAGACACATGACGAAGGTTCGTCCGCTTCACGATCGCTTGCTGGTGAAGCGCATCGAGGAGAAGGAAACCGTCAAGGGCGGGATCATCATCCCCGACACCGCGAAGGAGAAGCCCCAGGAGGGCAAGGTCATCGCGGTCGGCAACGGCAAGATCCTCGACAACGGCACCAAGGTCCCGCTGGACGTCAAGGCCGGCGACAAGATCCTCTTCGGCAAGTACTCCGGCACCGACATCAAGATCGACGGCGAGGAGTACCTCATCCTTCGCGAGGACGAAGTCCTCGCGGTCATCAGCTAAGGGAGGCCGAGGAAGAACATGGCGAAGCAGATCACATACGGAAACGAGTCGCGCCAGGCGGTGCTCCGCGGCGTGAACCGGCTGGCCGACGCGGTCAAGGTGACCCTCGGCCCCAAGGGCCGCAACGTGGTCCTCGACAAGAAGTTCGGCTCTCCCGTCATCACCAAGGACGGGGTGACGGTGGCCAAGGAGATCGAGCTCAAGGACCCGCTCGAGAACATGGGCGCGCAGATGCTCCGCGAGGTCGCGTCCAAGACTTCCGACGTGGCCGGCGACGGCACGACCACCGCGACCGTGCTCGCGCAGGCCATCTTTCGCGAAGGCGTCAAGACTGTCGCCGCAGGCGCCAGCCCCACCGCTCTCAAGCGCGGCATCGAGAAGG
>JBGPQQ010000431.1:0-3639 GCA_041489115.1 Vicinamibacteria bacterium
CTTGCGAGATCCACCGTCTCGATCTCGCCACGGAGAAGGTCGAGATCTGGAAGCAGGTGGCGCCCCCGGACCCGACGGGCATGGTGCTGTGCAACGGAATCCTGCCCTCCGCCGACGGACGGAGCTACGTCTACGCCGCCAACCGCTCGCTTGCGTCCCTCATCGTCGCCGAGGGGCTGCGCTGAACGATGCTACCTTTCTACCCGTTCTGGAACGAGTTCGGCGAACCCCGCGGCGCTCATCGCCCCCGGGACCACCGGGTCGCACCCGCCGCTACAATGTGAAGCGTGGAACCCGCGGATCTACCCGAGTGGGAGCGCCTGCTGTCGGCCGAGCGGCACCTGCAGGCCCTCGTGCCGGGTGCCGTGTTAGTGGGCGGGACTGCCGCCGCGCTGCACGCCGGCCACCGCCGGAGTCTCGACGGCGATCACGTGCTCGACGACCTGCGGCCCCGCTTCGACGAGGTGCTGGCCACGCTGGAGGCGGCCGCCGGGTGGCACACCTCCCGCGTCCAGAAGCCAGTCGCCATCCTCGGGCGGCTCGACGGGATCATGACCGGCATCCGCCAGCTGCGGCGGACGCGGCCGCTCGAGATAGAGGTTATCTCCGGCCTGCGCGTGCCGACGCTCGCCGAGATGGCCCGAGTCAAGGCGTGGCTCCTGGCGACCCGGCACACCGTCCGCGACTATCTCGACACGGTGGTCCTCCTCGAGCGGCTGGGCGATCTGGCGGCGCGCGAAGCCTTCGTCTCCTTCGACGAGCTCTATCGGCAGGAGAGCGGCGCGTCGCCTCTCGCCGAGGTGGCGGAGCGGCTGGCGGCCGCGACTCCGTCGGACGCGCCCGACATCGATCTTCGCAGCTATAAGGGCCTCGTCGCGCCCTGGAACGACTGGGGCCACCTCGCGGCCCGCGGCCGGCACTGGGCCACCGTGCTCGCCGCGGGCCTGCTGGGCGGAGAACGGCGATGAGCGCGGGCGCCCTCGAGCGGGCCGTGGTCGGCTGGAACCGCAGTCGTCTCGATCTCGCGAGCGACGAGGTGCTGGCCCAGGTCCTCGACCGTGGTGACATCGAAGCCTGGCGCGAGCTGTACGGGCTCGCCTCGACCGATGCGGCTCTTCGTCGTCGGATCCTCGGTGTCGTCCGGCGCGTGGCCCTGCCCTATCCCGCGTTCTGGCTCGCGACGCTCGCGAGCCTCGGTGAGGCGATCGACTGGTCGATGAGCCTGCCGAAGGACGACGGGCTCGCCTAGCCGGGGACAGCTCCCGGGCCTTCAATGAGGGGCCCTCGGGCAATGAGGGGCCCTCGGGCTCTCATCGGGGCTCTGGGCCTTTGGGAGGGGCTTTACAGATCTGGGGGGGGCATCCCGCCCCCCCAGACCCCCCGGAGCCTCTCCGGCCGGTCCGCCGTCCGGTCGAGCCGCAGCAGGACGAGGACGCCCGGCACCGCCACGAACGGCATGAGGCCCCAGAACGCCCGCTCGCCCAGGGCGCCGTGGAGAGGCAGCGTGATCGCGGGATTCACCGCGAAGGCGACCGACCAGGTCGCCTGGTAGAGGCTCAGGTAGCGGCCGCGGGCCTCGGGCGGCGCCCAGTCGGCGATGAAGGCCATCTGCTGCGGCGAGGCGAGGATCTCGCCGGCGGTGAAGACGAAGACCGCGAGCAGGAACCAGCTCCAGTGCATCACGAGGCCGATCATGCCGAAGCCCACGGCCGACAGGAAGCAGCCGAGCGCGGCGAGCCGCAGCCGCCGGAACCGCTTCAGCCGCGCCGTGATCGAGATCTCGAAGGAGGCGACCAGCATCCCGTTGACCGCGGCCAGACAACCGAAGACAACGGCGGGGTATCCGGCGGACTGCGTCACGGTGAGGGGAAGGATCGAGAGGTTGCAGCAGAAGATGAACGTGAAGAGGAGGCCCGTGAACGTCGTCGCGAGAAAGACGCCGTCCCGCAGCGGGTTGGACGGGCCCCGGCCGAAGATCGGCCCGCGAGTGGCCGCCCCGGTGCCGGGCGCGGCCGGCCGCTCGAGGCCGGTAGACTCGACGCCGGTCTCGGGGCGCGTCTCCGGGATCGTGAAGTAGACGAGGACGCCGTAGGCCAGCGTCGTGAGGCCGTCGCCGAGAAACAGCCACCGCCAGTCCCAGTCGGCGAGGAGCCCGCCGATCGCGGTGCCCGAGGCCCAGCCCAGGTTTACCGCCATCCGCAGCCCGGCGAAACCGCTCGCGCGGTCCGACGAAGGCAGGAGGTCGCCGATGATCGCGGAGGCCGCTGGGCGGTAGAGGTCGGCGATGAAGCCAAAGGCCACGAGGAGCGGCACGAAGAGGTCGGCCGAGGGGGCGACACCCATGGCCACCGCGAGGACGCCGGAGCCGAGGAGGCTCACCAGCAACGTGCGCCGCCGGCCGAACCGGTCGGTGATCACCCCGCCGGCGAGGATCGAGACGACCGACCCGGCGCCGTAGGCGAAGAGGAGCCGTGCCGCCTCTCCCTCCCGCATGTGGAAGTCGCGGAGCAGGACGAGAGTCAGGTACGGGACGATGAACGTCCCCAGCTTGTTGACGAGCGTCCCCACGAGCAGGAGGCGCACGGCGCGCGGGAATCGTCCGACGATCCGGAGGGGGCTCTCGAGCATGGGCCGGACGGCCCACTCTATAATGGGCCTCCACACCGGAGGGAGTAACAATGCATAAGCTGGTCCTGCTGCGGCACGGCGAGAGCACCTGGAACCTCGAGAACCGCTTCACGGGGTGGACGGACGTGGACCTCTCGCCGAAGGGCGTCGAGGAGGCGATCGCCGGAGCCAAGCTCCTGAAGGAGGGCCGCTACGTCTTCGACGTGGCGCACACCTCGCTCCTTCGCCGGGCGATCCGGACGCTGTGGATCACCCTCGAGGGCATGGACCTCATGTGGATCCCGGTGAAGAACACGTGGCGTCTCAACGAGCGGCACTACGGCGCCCTCCAGGGCCTCAACAAGGCCGAGACCGCGAAGAAGTTCGGCGACGAGCAGGTGAAGATCTGGCGCCGGGCGTACGCGACGCCGCCGCCCGCGCTCACCCCCGACGACGAGCGGCACGCCGGGCGCGACCCGCGCTACGCGGGCCTCACGAAGGACCTCGTGCCCCTCACCGAGTCGCTCAAGGACACGGTGGCGCGCTTCCTGCCGTACTGGCACGACGCCATCGTGCCGGACCTCAAGGCGCGGAAGCGCGTCCTGATCGCCGCCCACGGCAACAGCCTGCGCGCGCTCGTGAAGCACCTCGACGGCATCTCGGACGACGAGATCGTCGGCCTCAACATCCCCACCGGCATCCCGCTCGTCTACGAGCTCACCGACGACCTGACGCCGATCCGCCACTACTACCTCGGCGACCCCGAGGCGGCGAAGAGGGCGGCCGAGGCCGTCGCCAACCAGTCGAAGGCGAAGGCCTGAGGCCCTCGCGCCCGTGACGACGACCGCCGCCGTCTCCGGCCCGCGACGCCGGCGCTGGCCTCGGGTTCTCGGCGGCACCGCCGCCGCCCTCGCCCTCGCCGCGGGCGGCGGGGGCGCCTACTTCCACGCGCGGCTGCGGGCGAGCCTCCCCCAGATGGAGGGCGAGCACGCGGTCCGCGGCCTCGGCGCGCCGGTGCGGATCGAGCGGGAC
>JBGPQQ010000432.1:0-3631 GCA_041489115.1 Vicinamibacteria bacterium
CCCTGGCCCTCCTCGGCTGGTTTACCGGCTGCACGACCATCTGGTCGGCGCTCTTCGCGGTGGGCAACCTCCTCTACGGTCGCACGAGCTACGCCCTCATGTGCCTCGCGGTCTTCGCGGTCGCCGGCTTCGTCCTGATCCGCGTGGTCACCCGGCTCTGGCAGGCCCCGGCGGCGCAGGAGGCCTGACGCGGAAGTCGGCTAGAATCGCGGAAACAGCCCCAGGAGGAGAACTGGTGAGACTTTCGAAGCAGGCCGTGGCGTCGCTCGCCGTGTCGGGGCTGGTCCTCGGCGCGTCCCTGGCCGTCCTCGCCGGAGACGCGTTCCAGGACCGCCACATGGCGATGGAGGAGGTCAACGACGCGATGAAGCCCCTCGGGGCGATCGCGAAGAAGCAGGCCCCGTTCGACGCCGCGGTGGTGAAGGCAAACGCCACCACGATCGCCGACAACCTGAAGAAGGCGTCCGCTCTCTTCCCGGCGGGCAGCGGCGGGGGCGACTCGCGGGCCAAGCCGGAGATCTGGACCGACGCCGCGGGCTTCGAGAAGGGGATGAAGGACGCCCAGGCCGCGGCCGTGGCGCTCCAGTCCGTCTCGGACGAGGCGGCATTCCGTCCCGCGCTCGGCGTCCTCGGAGGCACCTGCAAGGCCTGCCACGACACGTACCGCCTCCCGAAGCAGTGATGTCATCCCGAGGGCGGTTCCCGGCCGGCGCCCGAGGGATATCTGAGCCTCGCGGGAAGGCAGGTCCCACGGCGTGACGTGGCCGCGTCGCCGTACCCTAGCGGCGATCGCCTTCGTCCTGGCGGCCGTCGTCGCCGCATTCTGGCTCCTGAGCGCCCCCTCGCCCCTGCCCGCGACGGCGATCCCGGCGCACGAGGTCGACCTCCGCAACGGCGAGACGCTCTTCCACGCCGGCAGCTGCCTCGCGTGTCACAGGGCGCCGGGTGGGGCCGCTGACCGCGGTCTCCCCACCGGCGGCACTCCGTTCCCGACTCCGATCGGCGCCTTCTACCCGCAGAACCTGACCCCGGACGCGGAGACGGGCATCGGCCGGTGGAGCGAGATCGACTTCGTCAACGCCATGCGGCTGGGGATCTCGCCGCGTGGCACGCACTACTTCCCCGCCTTCCCCTACGCCTCCTACCGCGCGATGACCTTGCCGGATCTCCTCGACCTCCGGGCCTACCTGATGAGCCTGCCCGCGGTGAAGGCGCCCCATCGTGAGCCGGACGTGCCTCTGGCCGGCCTCGCCCGCCGGGGGATCGGTCTTTGGAAGCGGGTGGCTTTCCGCCGCCCGCCCTTCTCGCCCGATCCCGCCCGCCCCGCCTCCTGGAAGCGGGGCGCCTACCTCGTGAACGCCCCGGGCCACTGCGGCGAGTGCCACACGTCGAAGGACTTGCTCATGGTCGCCGACGAGAGCCGGCACCTGGCCGGCGGGCCGCACCCGGGCGGCAAGGGGAAGGTGCCGAGCCTGCGCGGCCTCCTCGCCCGCGGGAAGTACGAGGGCGTCTCCGACCTCACGCTCGCGCTGCAGAACGGCGAGACCCTCGGCTACGAGCACCTCTCGAGCGGCGGCATGGCCGCCATCCAGGAGAACCTCGCGCGGCTTCCCGAGACGGACGTCCGCGCGATCGCGGAGTACCTGCTCAGCCTGGAGTAGGCGGGCTGCCTACAGCTCGCGGGGGCGGCCGCCCTTCATCCAGTGCTCCTCGACCTGCTCGAGGGTGTGGCCTTTCGTCTCCGGGATGAAGAAGTACCCCCAGACGACCCCGACGACGCCCACCACGGCGAAGAGCCAGAAGGTCCGCGCGGGCCCGAAGGCGCCGACCATGGTCAGGAACGTGTAGGCGATGACGGCATTCCACAGCCAGTGCGACAGCGAGCCGATGCTCCCGCCCACGCCGCGGATGCGCAGGGGATAGATCTCCGAGATGATGAGCCAGCCGAGGGGGCCGAGGCTCATCGCGAAGAAGGCGCAGAAGAGCAGCATGCTCCCGACCGTGGCCCACTTCGCGGCGTCGCCCAGCGCGGCCTGGAACTCGAAGGAGAGGCCGAGCGACACCAGCGCCACGATGAGGCCGGAGAAGCCCACGAGGTAGAGCGGCCGCCGGCCCACCCGATCGAGAAGCGCGATCGAGACGAAGGTGAAGAGCACGTTCACCGTCCCGACCACGACCGCGGGGGCGATCGAGGCGGCGTTGCTCGTGAAGCCCGCCATCTGGAAGATGATCGGGGAGTAGTAGATGATCGTGTTGATCCCCGAGAACTGCTGGAAGAAGAAGATCAGGATGCCGATCATGAGCGGCGTCCGCAGCCAGGGCTGCAGGACCTCCGCCACCGCGCCCCCGTAACGCGACTCCGCCGCGGCGTCCTCCTTCATCTTCCGGATCGCCTCCTCGACGAGGTCCGGGTCCTCCATCCGCTCGAGGACGGCGCGGCCCTCCGCCTCGCGTCCCTGGGCGACGAGCCAGCGGGGCGTCTCCGGCAGGAAGAGCATGCCGACGAAGAGCACGACCGCGGGCAGGGCGCCGGCCAGGAACATCCACCGCCACGAGTCGAGGTTGGCGTTGTCGGCGAGGGCGTAGTCCACCGCGTACGACACGAGGATGCCGATCGTGATCATCAGCTGGTTGAGCGAGACGAGCGCCCCGCGCCTCCGGGTGGGCGCGATCTCGGCGATGTAGAGCGGCGTCGCGAACGAGGCGACCCCGATCGCGAGGCCCACCACCACGCGGCCCAGGCCGAGGCTGGTCGGCGAGCCCGCGAGGCCCGTCCATACCGCCCCCGCCAGGAAGACGACGGCGGTGAAGAGCATGACCTTCTTGCGGCCGAGGATGTCGGTCACGCGGCCACTCAGCAGCGAGCCGAGGACCGCCCCGACCAGCACCGCCGTCGTGAGCGCTTCGATCTGGCCGCTCCCCAGCTGCCAGCGGTCCCGGAGGAAGGGCAGCGCCCCCGAGATGACGCCGGTGTCGAACCCGAACAGGAGGCCGCCCGTGGCGGCGACGGCGGAGATGAGGGTGACGGCTGCGCGGCTGCGGTGGGCGGTCTCGGCCATGGGGTAGCGCTCCTCTTCCGGCGCGGAGGGTATCAGATCCCCCGGTCCATGGGAGTACCATCGGCGTCATGACCGACCACCGGATCACTTTCGGCCTGACCGCCGTCCTCGTGGCCGTCGCTTCGGCCACGCTGCTGTCGCAGGCCGCGGAGCCTGTCTTCCCCGCCATCGACGGCAACGCCGTCCTCGAGCACACGAAGGTGCTCGCCTCGGACGCCTTCGAGGGCCGCGCGCCGGGCACGAAGGGCGAGGACCTCACCGTCGCCTACCTCACCGAGCAGCTCGGGAAGATCGGCCTCCGGCCGGGAAACCCCGACGGGACGTGGGTGCAGAGGGTCCCGCTCGTGGGCACGACCGTCCAGGGAAGCCCTCCCCTCGTGTTCCGCAAGGGCGCCGCGGAGCGGAAGCTCGCCTGGCGCGACGACTACGTCGCCTGGACGAAGCGCGTGGCGGCCCGCGTGGGCCTCGAGGGCTCCGATCTCGTGTTCGTCGGCTACGGCGTCCAGGCTCCCCAGTTCCGGTGGGACGACTACAAGGGCGTGGACCTCCGCGGGAAGACGATGGTCGTGCTC
>JBGPQQ010000433.1:0-3631 GCA_041489115.1 Vicinamibacteria bacterium
GCCGCGCACCATCGTCATCCGCCACGGGAGCGGCTGGCAGTCCCTGGCCTTCCTCCTTCTCTGCCTCCTCTTCATGGCCGCCGTCCTCTTGGGCCACTACGTCGTGCGGGAGCTCGACCGGAGGAACCAGGAGACCTCCGCCGCCATGGCCAGGGCCGAGCGGAAGATGCAGCAGCTCGAGTCGGGGCTCGCCTTCGAGGCCAGGCGGCGACACCTGCTCCTCGGGATGCGCGACCACATCCTGAAGGCGAACGCGCGCGTCAGCCTCGGCGACGCGTACCGCTACGCGGAGCTGGCGCTCCAGGCGAGCGAGAAGTACCCCGCGGTCGATCCCCTCTTCCTCCTGGCCATCGGGCTCGTCGAGAGCGGCTACGACCCGCAGGCCCGGAGCCCTGCCGACGCGCGGGGCCTCTACCAGATCTGGCCCTCGACCGGGCGGCTCCTGGTCCACACCCTCGGCTGGACCTACGACGACTCGATCCTCTACGACCCCGAGAAGAACACCCAGGCGGCCGCCCTCTACCTGGACGTGCTGTTCTCGACCTACAACGATCCCCGGATGGTCCTGGCCGAGTACAACGGCGGGCCCCTCAACGCCGGCTATCTGCGGGCGGGGGTGCCGGCGCTCGCCAGCGAGACCCGGAGCTACGTTCCGCGGGTGCTCGAGCTGCACCAACGTCTCAAGGAGGAGTTCGAGACGGGGGCCCCGCTCCCGCCCGAACCGCCGCGGCAGGACGCGCAGCGCCAGGGAAAGACGCTGGGAGCACGCTGACCCCGGGCGGCCCGGCGCCCGCATCCGGGACGAGGGCGTGCCGGAAACGGACACTGTGCGCGGAGGCCCCCGCGGCCGGGCCCCGCGGAATCCTTGCGTCGTCCGCGCCTTAGCTCTCCTGGGAGAAGGCCGATCGCCCGGGGCCCGCCCTGGAGATCCGCGTGGACGACGAGGGCTCGGGCCTGCCCCCGTCGGCCAACCTCTTCGTTCCCTTCTTCACGACGAAGCCGGGCGGCTCCGGCATCGGCCTCGTGCTCTGCCGCCAGATCGCCGAGGCCCACGGCGGCACGCTGAGCCTCGCAAACCGCCCCGGCGGCGGCTGCCGCGCCACGCTGCGCCTGCGGCGCTGACCCTCGCCCCCGCGGGTGTGCTCTTAGAGTCGGAGGAGGATACGCAGCCGGTCCTCGACCGCGGCCATCGTCTGGCGGTCGACCACGCCCCAGCGCACGACGAGTCGGTCGACCGACACGGAACGAACGCCCTCACAGAGGATCGCCGTCCGGCTCTTGACGCCCCCCTCCGGTGGAGACACAGGCACGTGGCTCGGCACTTCCCGGATCGTCGAGGTCATCGGCAGGACGATGGCGAGGCCCGCGGGACCCCGGTTGAAGAGATCCTCGGAGACCACGAGAACGGGACGCCGGCCCGCCTGCTCATGCCCGCGCGTGGGGTTGAGATCGGCGAGCCAGACCTCGCCCCGGGCGGGAGCGCTCACCGCCGCTTCCGGCTCCGCTTCGGGCGGGATCGCGCCTCGTAGCGCCCGCGATCTTCCGCCACGGCCAAGCCGTCGGGCAGCGTGGCGTCCCACGCACGGCGCTCGCCTTCGATCGCCTCCCACGTGCGCGGATCCGCCCGCAGGGTCGCGTAGGCGGCGTTGAGCTGCTCGAGGAACCGTTGCCTACGGAGGGCCTCCACGGCTTCCTCCAGCAGGGCGAGCATCGGCTTGCCTTCGGCCTTCGACATATCCCGGAGGATTCCGTGCGCGGAAGCGCTGATGCGCGTCGTCCCGTAACCCATTTTGTATTCAACGGAGTCTATAGGATTGTATACGGATCTGTCTACATCGTCGCCGCCTGCTACTCCACCCTCGGGGCGTCGAACGTGGCACCGCCCTGCCGGTGGACGGCCTTCACCACCTTACGCCCGGCGTCCCGGACGAACGTCACCTCGGCGCGGACGGCCTTCCAGAAGAACTCCGCCTCGGCCTTCGGAAAGATCTCGAGCTTCGGCTGGCCCGAGAGCTGGGCGAACAGCCCGTCCCCCTCCCGCGTGATCGTCATGAGGCGTCCCTGTCCGTAGTCGTACTTCCCGACGTAGTCGTCGTAGCGTTGCGGATCGACCTTGATGACGGCGGGCAACTCGAAGCGCGCGGCGTCTATGGTCTGTCCGCCCTGACGGTGCACGGCCTTGACCACCTTCCCGTTCCCGTCCTTCAGGAAGGTGACCTCGGCCTCGACCACTTTCCAGAAGAACACGTCCTTCCCCCTGGGGAAGATCTCGAACGCCGGCTGACCCGTGAGCTGTGCCATGAGACGGTCGCCGTCGCGGGTGACGGTGAGGATGGCGCCGCCGTAGTCGTACAGCCCGACGTAGTCGTCGTAGGACGAGGGAGACACCGGAGCGTCCTCGGTGGGTTCGGGACGCTCGGCGCGGGTGTCAGCGACCGCGTTCGCCTCGAGGACCGGGTACCGAGCAGAATCGTCTCGCGCACGTACGAACGGCGCCGAGCCGAGGATGAGGAGGGCAGCACCGAGCCCGAGCAGCTGACGGCCTCGTGTCATGAGCGTGGCTCCTTTCGATGGTGGCATCATAGCGCGCTCGTGTACGAGCCTAGCGGTAGGCGGCGGCCTGAATCCGGTAGAGCTCCGCGTACGGGCCGCCCCTGGCCATCAGCTCCTCGTGGGTGCCGACCTGGGCTACGCGCGAGCCGTCGAGCACAACGATCCGCTCGGCCATGCGCACCGTGCTGAAGCGGTGCGACACGAGGATCGTGAGCTTGGCGGCACCGCGCGCCGCTGCGGCGTAGCGCTCGAAGAGCGCGTGCTCGGTCTCGGCGTCGAGGGCCGCCGTGGGCTCGTCGAGGACGAGGAGCAACGGCTGGTCGCGCATGAACCCGCGGGCCAGGGCGAGCTTCTGCCACTGGCCGAACGACACCTAGACGCCCCCGGGCCAGGTGGGCCCGAGCTGCGTATCGA
The DNA here is from genome assembly GCA_041489115.1 of Vicinamibacteria bacterium. GTDB lineage: Bacteria > Acidobacteriota > Vicinamibacteria > Fen-336 > Fen-336 > DATBSL01. The sequence goes on from JBGPQQ010000433.1 coordinate 2,968, forward strand.
GGCCCTTCGGCAGGCGCGCCACCACGTCGTCGGCCCCCGCCCGTCCCACCGCGCTGACGACCGCGCGCTCATCGTCACGGCGCGGCACGTCGCCGACGCCCACCGAGTGACGAGCGAGAAGCTCGAAGCGGAAGAAGTCCTGGAAGGCACCCGCCAGTCGTGAGCGCCACTCGTCGGCCCGCATGCGGAAGAGGGGGGCGCCATCCACCAGGATCCGGCCCGCCGTCGGCTCGTACAGCTTGCAGAGCAGCTTGACCAGCGTCGTCTTGCCGGCGCCGTTCTCTCCGACGAACGCCACCACCGAGCCGGCAGGCAGATCGAGGTCGACGGAGTCGAGCACGAGGCGGTCGGTACCGGGATAGGCGAACGAAACGCCCTCCAGGCGGATGCCTTCGCGGAGTCGCGAGGGCGCGGGCAGCCTAGGGGAGGCGCGGAGAGTCCTAAGGTCCGTGTGGACTTGCCCCGCCGGTAGTGTTCGCTAGCCCGCCCCTCTTCAGCTACCGTCTTCTCCCGCCGCCAGGGCGAGCCAGGCCACGAGGGCGGCCCGCTTCTCGTCCTGGGTCCACGGCGACCCCAGGGCCTTTCCCCACTCCGTGAGGCGACGCTGCAGGTCCACGGCCGAGCGCCCGAGCGACTGCGCGGCCCGCTCCTCCAACTCCCGCGC
>JBGPQQ010000434.1:0-3625 GCA_041489115.1 Vicinamibacteria bacterium
AGCGTTTCCCGCGCGGCTGCCCCGGATGAAGCGGAAGATGTCGTCCGAGACGTGCTCGAAGCGGTCGGTGGCCATCTCCGAGAGGTAATGCCGCCCCCGGTGGACGTTCGCGTAGGAGTGCTCGAGGAAGTCCTTGTAGGTCTCGAACACCGGCGACGGCGGGTGGGTACTCGCGCCGTGGTCAAGGTAGATGAGCGGCTTCGGCTCCGGCTGGCCGAGGACCTGGAAGCGCTGGTGGGTGATGGGGAACTGCTCCCGGATCCTGCGGATGTCGAGCATGAAGGTCTCCGGGGGGCGAGCATATCGCAGCCCGGGACCGGACGGAGACCGGCCGGAGTCCTGCCCGGCTACTTCGAGGAGCGGGATGAGCGCGAGGGAGAGGAGCACGAGGCCCAGTCTAACGCGCTCGTCCGATGTTACGATGGCCCCAGATGCCACGCCTCGTCGCCCGGATCATCGTCGTCCTCGCGGCAGCCCTCGCGCCGCTCGCCTGTGTCCTCTGGCCCGAGGGCGCGGGCCCCGGCGCGTCGGCGATGCCTCTCGCCGAAGCCCTCGAGCGCCGCGACCGCGGCGAGGCCGTGCTGATCGACGTCCGCTCGCGAGGGGTTTACGCCGAGGGCCACATCCCGGGCGCCCTGAACATCGGCGCCAACGAGATCGAGGCACGCGCGGCCGACATCCGGAAGATGGGCCGGCTGCCGATCCTGTACTGCGGCTGACCGCACGAGGCCTCGAGCGCCCGGGTGGCGCGCACGCTGCAGACGAAGGGGATCGACGCGTGGGTGCTCGCCGAGGGCCTGCGCGGCTGGGAGGCGACCGGCCGTCCGCTCGCCGTGGGACCGGAGCCGTAAACGATCCGCTACTGCCCCCGGTGGCGGATCAGTAGATCGGGTAGGAGCCCGCGAACAGGCTGGTCAGCAGCGAGAGCACCAGCGCGCCCCCGATCAGGATCGCCTCGTGCACGCGGCGCGAGGTGATCGTCCCGAGCAGCATGAAGGCCGGGAAGAGGGTCGCCGCGTAGCGCCCGATCCCCTCGAGCGCGTTGCCGGTGAGCGGCACGTAGAGGCTCACCGCCACGTAGGCGCCGAGGGCCGGTCCCACGCGCGTGAAGATGCTGGGAGTGAGGGCCACGAAGGCGAGCGCCACCATGCCGTGCAGGAAGTAGTACGGCGCGAGCGGGTCGGAGAAGAAGTAGCCGTAGAGGCCATGCTTCTCGAGGCCATCGAGGAGCCGCAGCAGCTCGACCCAGGGACGGTTGCCCACGGTGTAGCCCCACTGGGCCTGCGCGTGCAGCCAGCCGAGGGGATCGCCGGAAAGCCGGTAGGCGAAGGCGCAGAAGGCGCCGAAGCCCAGAGGCACGAGGGCGATCGCCGCCGCGCGCCGCGCGAGCTCGGCGAATCGCGGGCGCCCGGAGAGGGCGAGGAAGCCGAGGGGGACGGCGATCAGGACGCCGTTCGGGCGCGTGAGGGCGGCGAGCGCGCCGAAGACGCCGGCCCAGCCCCAGCGCGAGGCGACAGCCGCGGCCACCGCGGACACGCTTGTCAGGAGGAAGAGCGACTCGGTGTAGACCTGCGTGAAGAAGTACGCGAAGGGGAAGACGGCGACGTAGAGCACGGTGCGGCGGGCCACCTCGCGGTCGCCCAAGGTCGTCGCGGTGAGCCGGTGGAGGACGGTCAGCCCCAGGAAGAGGCACACGTAGGAAAGGGCGATGCCCGCGATCCAGAGCGCTCGGTCGCTGCCTCCGAAGGGCCAGGCCAGCGCCCGCATGAGCAGCGGGTAGAGCGGGAGGAACGCGAGGCTGCTCTGGCCGGCAGGGTTCCAGTAGTAGCCCCGCTGGGCGATGTCGAAGTACCAGCCGGAGTCCCAGGCGGCGAAGGTCTCGGCGAGCTTCGCCGACGCGAACGGCATGGGGAAGGGGCGAGGCCTCGCCGGCGGGACGATCACATTGGCGAGGAAGGCCGTGCCCTTGGGCACGAGGTGGACAGTGAGCACGCCCACGAGCGCGTCGAAGGCCGCCGCGGCCCAGGGGGTGCGCCGGTCGAGAGCGGCGGCGCGCTCCCGGACGCCGCGCCAGGCACCCGCGAGCAGGCGGGGCAGCCAGGAGGAGCGGGGGATGGCGGCGCGCAGCGAGGCCATCAGCAGGAGCAGCAGGAAGGGCTTCGAGAAGCGCTGGACGCTGACGAGGCCGAGGTCGAACCCGCCGGTGGCGAGGTACAGCAGGCCGACGACCGAATAGGCCGCGACGACGCCGTCGAGCGCCGCCAGGGCGCGGTCGCCGAGGCGGCTCCCCTCCGGGGTGGCAGGCCGGTCGGTACGGCGCTCGTCGGTCATGGTCGGGGTAGCCGGGCACCCAAGTCCCGGGGAGACTAGGCCAGACTGCTCGCGGCTTCAAGCGGCGGGAGCGGCAACAGCGGAAACGTGAAGCGCCGGCACCCCGTGGGGCGCCGGCGCTCCCCGGGGACGGTTCGCTCTACTTCAGGGCCGCAAGAGCCGCGTCGTAGTTCGGCTCCTGCGCGATCTCGGGGACGAGCTCGGAGTGGAGGACCGTGTCCTTCTCGTCGAGGACGACGACGGCGCGAGCGGCCACGCCGGCGAGGGGGCCGCTCGTGATCTCGACGCCGTAGGCCTTCATGAACTCGCGGCCGCGCAGGGTCGAGAGGGTCACCACGTTGTTGAGGCCCTCGGCCGCGCAGAAACGGCTGCTGGCGAAGGGGAGGTCCGCCGAGATGACGAGCACGACGGTGTTGGCGAGGCTCCCCGCCTTCTCGTTGAACTTGCGGGTGGACGTCGCGCAGACGGCGGTGTCCAGGCTGGGGACGATGTTCAGGACCTTACGCTTGCCCGCGTACTCGGCGAGCGAGACGTCCTTCAGGTCCTTGGCGACGAGCTTGAACGCGGGGGCCTTCTGGCCCTTCTGCGGGAACGAGCCCGCGACGTCGATCGGGGTGCCCTTGAGCGTCACTTTGGCCATGTGACGAATCTCCTCTGGAAGGTGTCGGTTGGTCTTGAGAACCCTCCAAGCATACCCGACTCCGGTCGGTCGGCCGCGTCGCCACGCGCGAAGCCTTCGCTGCGGGGACTGGACCGCCTGAGCGCCCTCAGGCGCGGAAGAGAAGGCTCTTGCAGGTGAGGGCGGCCTCGGCCTTCAGGAACTCGGAGACGTCGAGGGGGCGGACGGCGTAGCCGAGCTCGGCGACGCGGTCGAGGGTGCGCGGGAAGCCGGGGTGGGCGACGACGAGGCCGGCCACCCGGAGGACGTTGGCGGCCCCCGGCTCGTCGGGGGCGACTGGCACCACGCCGAGCCCGGCGAAGGGGCCCATGTCGATCCAGCCCGGGTTGGCCAGGACGCGCTCGTCGTCGAGGGCGGTGACGGCGCTCTTGAGGTGCAGGCAGCCGGTCACCGTCACCGGCAACACCCGGTAGCCGAGGGGCTCGGCGACGGCGGCGAGGCGGGCGATCCCGGCCTCGTTCGTGCGGGGCGAGCGGCCGACGAAGAGCCTCCGGCCCACGCGCAGGACGTCGCCGCCCTCGAGCGTCGCCGGGAGCGGCGTGCGCTCGAGCGGGCGGAAGCGGGCGAGCGCTTCCTCGACCGCCGCGATCTCGCCCCGCCGCGAGGAGGCGCCCG
>JBGPQQ010000435.1:0-3622 GCA_041489115.1 Vicinamibacteria bacterium
ACGGCGACGTAGTCGAACATCGACAGGTGCTGCACGAGCTCGCACAGCCCGACGCCGCCCGCGTGAGGACAGATCGGCACGCCGAACTTCGCCGCCATCAGGATCACCGCGAACAGGCTCGTCTTCATCGCTCCTCCTACTCGATCCAGACCTGGATGCGCTCGCCGTCGTCTCCCGCGATGGTGAGGATCTCCGCGGGTCCCGTCTTCTTCAGCCGCTGCCAGAACGTGCGCGCGTCGTAGCCCTCGCGCTTCAGGTCCGCCACCGCGTCGTCGGGCAGGCTCTTGAAGACGAGGTCCGCGAGCGCCACCGGCAGGTTGATCGAGACCTTCGCCCTCGCGGCTCCCTTCTCGTAGATGCGCACGCGCACCCAGCTCGCCTCGCGGCTCTTCCCGGTCGCGCGCGGGGCGGGCCCGGGCGAGGCTTCCGCGAGCGCGGCGCGGTCCACGCGGAGGAGCGCGAGCTTCGCCCGCTCCACCAGGTCCTCGTCCTTCTCCTGCGCGAGGATCTCCTTCAGCACCGGCACCGCGGGCTTCCCGGCCTCGGGGCCGAGCGAGGCCATCTGCAGCGCGGCGAAGTAGCGCACGGTGCGGCTCGGGTCGGCGAGGGCCTCGCGCGCCACCGCGGCGTGCTGCGCCTTCCCCTCCTTCGTGAGCTTCACCGCGAGGGCGATCCGGCTCGTCTTGGCCTCCTCGACGAGGGCGCGGTCGGCGGGCCGGGCGGCGAGGTACTCGCCGTACCCGGCGAGCGCGCGCTCGCTCTCCCCGAGGCTCTCGCTGCAGCGGGCGATCCAGTAGAGGGCGGCCTGCGCGTCGGGGCCGCGCCCGGAGGCGCGCACCGCCTGCCAGGCCTCCCGGGCCTCCGCGTACTGCCGGTCGAAGAAGAGCGCCTTGGCCGCGCGCAGCTTCTCCGCGTCCGCCTGGGCCAGCGCCCCGGCGGGCAGGAGGAGCGCCGCCAGCAGAAGCGCCGCCAGTCGTTCCCTCATCCCTCGAGCTCCCTCGTCATCAGGCGGATGCGCATGAGCAGCTGCCGCCGCTCGACCTCCTGCCGCACCCGTTCCACGTCGCGGCGCTTCACGCAGGAGGGAAGGTCCGCCACCTCCCGCAGCGCCATCTCCACGTCGTCGAGGACGCCCCGCGCACTCGCCACCGCTTCGCCCCCGTGCCGCACCACCATCGCCCGCTGCTCCAGCAGCTCGCGGCTGCGCTCGGGGGCCTGCCCGACGTCCACACGCTCCTCGGCGCGGTCGCAGTCGGTGCCGGTGGCGGCGACCGTGACCAGCACCTCGCCCGCCTCGCTCAGGTAGCGCACGGCGTGCTCGCGGGCGAGGTTCCTCTCGATGCGGGCGAGGGCGTCCTCGGTCACGAGGGGGCTCGCCTCGGCCGGAGGGATCGCCGCGCGCGCCGCCTCCGGTGCCGGGCGCAGGGGCCCGACGAGACGGGGCGCGAGCGCGACCGCGGCGAGCAACGCGGCCGCCGCGGGCAGGGCCACGAGCCACCACCGGGGCCGCCCCGCTGGGGCGAGCGAGCGCTCGACCTCGCGCTCGACACGCGCCACGAGGAACGCGAGCGGCACCGGCGGCTCGGCCTCGCGGAGCGGGTCATGCTCCATCGCGGCGACGATCGCCCGCAGCTCGTCGTGCGCCGCCCGGCAGCGCGGGCACGCCTCGAGATGCGCGAGCGTCTCCTCCCGCTCGCGCCCCTCGAGGACGCCGGCGGCGAGAAGGCTCACGCGGCGGCGGCGGCGTAGGTGCTGCGCCCCTACAAGCAGGTGCTTCGCACCTACAAGCAGGTGGGCGAGGATCACGGCCGCCCTCCGGCGAGCGCCACGCGCATCCGTCCGAGCGCGCGGTGCAAGCTGCTCTTGACGGTGCCGAGGCTCATTTCGAGCGCGCCCGCGATCTCCTCGAGGCTCATGTCCTGGTAGTGGCGCAGCACTACCACCGCGCGCTGCCGCTCGGGCAGCCCCGCGAGCGCCGCCGCCACGCGCTCGCCCGCCTCCCGCCCCTGCACGCGGTGGTCCGGGGACGGCCCGAGGTCGGCGAGGGAGGCAGCGTGGTCGTTCTCGGCGAGGGGGGTGAACGTCTGCGCGCGGCGGCGATTGCGGCGCCAGCGGTCGATCGCCAGGTTCACGGTGATTCGCGCGAGCCAGGGGCCCGCCTCGGCCGAGCCGTCCCACCGCGACGCCGACTGGAAAGCCTTCACGAACGCCTCCTGCACCACGTCGAGCGCGTCGTCCGGCTGCCGCAGGTAGGAGAGGGCGATGCGGTAGAGCCTCCGGTAGTGCCGCTCCATGAGCGGGGCGAGGGCCTCGCGGTCCCCGGCCGCCAGTCGCGCCATGAGCTCCCGGTCGCCCGCCCCGCCCCGCGACGGCTCCATTTGGATCGTTTCATTGGACCACGGCCCCGCCCGACTGGCCACGGCTACCGCAGCCAGACGAGTACCCGGTCGCCGTCCTCATCGTCTTCCTCCGGTCCATGAACGCCCGAGCGGCCCCGGGGGTTCCGGGCCCCCCGCCCCCGGCGGGGCCCACCCCGGCCGTTGCCTTCGCGGCGCGACCCGCCCATAATCCAGAAACCGTTGAAGGAGAACCGCTTGCCGGAACAGCCCCACCCGCCCGACTTCACCACGGAGGACACCTGGCGGATCTTTCGGATCATGGCCGAGTTCGTGGAGGGCTTCGAGACGCTGTCGAAGATCCCCCAGGCGGTGACCGTCTTCGGCTCGGCGCGCACCCGCCCCGGCGAACCCGAGTACCGCCGCGCGGAGGAGCTCGGCCGCGCCCTCGCGAAGGCCGGGCACGCGGTCATCACGGGAGGCGGCCCCGGCGACATGGAGGCGGTCAGCAAGGGGGCCTTCGAGGCGGGCGGCCAGACGATCGGCGTCTGCATCGAGCTGCCCCACGAGGAGAAGCCGAACCCCTACCTCAAGCGCGTCGTCAGCTTCCGCTACTTCTTCGTGCGGAAGGTGATGTTCGTGAAGTACACGAAGGCGTTCGTGATCCTGCCCGGCGGCTTCGGCACGCTCGACGAGCTCTTCGAGGCGCTCACCCTCGTGCAGACGAGGAAGGTGCCGCCCTTCCCGGTGATCCTCGCCGGCGAGGACGAGTACTGGGAGGGGCTGCTCTCGTGGCTCAGCTCCTCGCTCCTGCGGCGGGGCAAGATCGGGCCGGAGGACCTCATGATCCTCCAGCGCGCGCGGACGACGGACGAGGTGCTCGCCCTCGTCGCCCGCGGCCCGGGCGCCTGACGGGACGCCCTACTTCTTCGCGTTCCCCCCGAAGAGGGCGTGGATCACCCAGTTCACGACCATGATCACGAGGCTGCCGAGGATCCCCGCCCAGAGGCCGGCCACGTGGTAGCCGGGCATGAACGTCGAGAAGGCCCAGAGCAGGAGGCCGTTGAGGACGAAGTAGAAGAGCCCGAGCGTCAGCACGAGCAGGGGCAGCGAGAGCAGGAGCGCGATCGGCCGGACGATCAGGTTGAGCAGGCCGAAGATCGCGCCCGCGACCAGGAGCTGCCCCCAGCTCCCGGCGAAGGTGATGCCGGGCACGACGTGGGCCGTGGCGATGAGGGCCACGGCGTTGGCGACGATCGAGAGCAGGATCTTCACGGGAAGCCTCC
>JBGPQQ010000436.1:0-3604 GCA_041489115.1 Vicinamibacteria bacterium
CGCTGGCCACCCCTTCGTCCCCGGCGGAGACGAGCCGGGGAGCGGGAGTGCGGAGGTCGGCCGCCACGACGCGGTCGCCCTCGACGACGACCGTCCCCCCCGTGCCCGAGATCTCGACGCGGCGCGGGTAGCCGGGGAACGCGACGGTGGTGGCCTCGAGCGTGCCGACGGCACCCGAGGCGAAGCGCAGCAGCGCCACGGCCACGTCCTCGCCCTCGATCGCGTGCAGCAGCGTGGCGGTGAGGCCCCGCACGCGGACGACCGGCCCCAGCAGCCAGAGCAGGAGGTCGACGGTGTGGATCCCCTGGTTGACGAGGGCGGCCCCGCCGTCGAGGGCCTTCGTGCCGCGCCAGCGGGAAGCCGAGTAGTACTCGGGCGGGCGGTGCCACTTGACGCGCGCGGAGGCGAGAAGGACGCGGCCGAGCCCGCCGCCGCGCACGAAGTCGCGGAGGCGCACGAGGTCGGGCTTGAGACGATCCTGGAAGAGGACGGCGAGTCTCACGCCGGCCTTCTCGGCCGCGGCCACGAGCGCCTCGCCCCGCCCGGTGGTGACGTCGATCGGCTTCTCCACGAGGACGTGCAGCCCGCGCTCGCACGCGGCGATGCCCTGCTCGGCGTGCACGCCGGAGGGGCTGCCGATCACGACGAGGTCCATCGGCCGGTGGGCGAGGAAGTCCTCGTAGCGCGCGAAGGCGCGCCCGCCGTAGCGCCCGGCGAAGGCCTCGGCCTTCTGCGGGTCGCGGCCGAAGAAGGCCGCGATCCCGAGGCCCGCCTCGCGCGCCGCGCGGGCGTGGGTGTCGGTGATGTTCCCGCAGCCGACGAGCCCGGCCTGGAGGGGCAAGGGCGCCGGCCTACTTCCCGTACTCCGCCGCGAACTCCTTCCAGGCGGCCTCGGCCTTCTCGGCCGAGAACGGCCCGGGCAGGATGAGCAGGCGATGGCGGAAGACCGCGCTCGCCCCGGCGTCGAGCGAGTACGGGCGCTCCGCCTCCTTGCCGTTCGAGAACGCCTTCGGGCCGAACGGGTTCGCGGCCAAGAGGCCGTAGCCGCGGGCGTGCCAGCAGGTCGGGTGTCCGGGGTTCTTCGGGTGGTCGAGCATCAGCAGCACGACGTCCTCGTCGCCCACGCGTCCGGAGAGCGCCACCCAGCGGGCGCGGGTGCCCCAGACCGCGTCGCCCTTCAGCCCCTCGCTGCTCGTGTACGCGCCGGTCACGCCGGCGTTGTCCAGCACCGGCACCGCCGTCGGCTTCCCGCTCGCGTCGGTGAACACCTCGGGCTTGTCCGCCGGCTGCTCGAGGGCGCGCGCGACGCGGAGGCCGAGCATGCCCTCCTTGGTGTCCCGGAACGTCACCTTCCCGCCCTTCGCGAGGAGGGTCGCCAGACGGTCGATGCCCCGGCTCCCGGCGTCGGCGCGAAAGACGAAACGCGTCTGCTCCTCGAGAGAAGCGGCGGCGCCGGGGAGGACCCAGTCCATCCGGACCTCGAGCTGGCCCCGCCCCGGGCCCCCGCGCGTCGCCACGATCTCGCGGTGGCGGATCACGCCCATCTTCGCGCGCTCCGCCGGCGGGATCGCCTCGGAGTTGCCCCAGAAGTCCACGCCGTTCACGTCGCCGAAGTTGAACCACAGCCCGACCTGGTGCGGGTGGTCGACGCGCTCGCCCGGGCGCGGGTCGAGCGGGAAGCCGCGTGTCACCAGCGTGCCGCGCGCGGTGCGGATGGGGTAGAGCACGGGCTTCGCCAGCCGCTCGGGCCACGCGTAGCTCGTGAACGGCTTGCCGTCCACGGTCACGTCCACGCGCCGCTCCTGGACGCGGGGCTGCACGTCCACGCGCGCTCCGCTCCCGGCGGCGCGGCTCGTGACAGCGGCTCCACAGACGAGGACCCCCAGGGCCATGAGTACCGACTTAGTGGTCATACCAGTCACCTCGGATGTGACGGACGAGGCGAGTTGTACTGCCCGGTGTCAGGGGTTGTCAAGCCGTATTCGGAGGCGGGGATATCGGAATCTCCGTCATCTGCGACTGTTTTGGGACTTGAGGCCACCAATGGCGCCCGTCATGGCGCCGGTCTGACCACCTCTTGACGACAAGGCCGGACTCCACCTAAGCTTGGCCTTCGCCGGGGGCGTCTGGACCGGGAGGGAGGCACCGCGTGAGCGCACGACTCGACGCACTGAACCTGGATCTCGTGGCCGCGTCGCGTGTCGAGGGCGCCGGTGCCGAGTGGGCGCTCGCTCGCGAGAGAACCGGTTCCCGGCTGGCCATCGGCGCGCCGGCGGGAGCCTCCTGGATCCTCGACGACTTCGAAGGCGAGACGTCGGGTGTCTCGATCGGCTCCGTCCTCGTCGGGCCCACCTCGCCGAAGAACGCGGCCGCGCTGCGGCGCCACCTCGAGTGGCTTCGCCCGCGCCCGCTCGGCACGCGCACCTCGGCCGGCCTGGGCGACCGCCTCGGCCTCGCCACACCCGGCCACGTGCGCGCGGTGCGCGCGGTAGGTGGCGCCGCCGCGATCGCCCCGATCTTCCCACAGCAGTCGATCCGCGAGATGACCCGCACCGGCCGCACCCCCGTCGAGGTCATGGACGACGCGACCTGGGGGATGTTCGCGGAGGGCTGGTGCGACGGCACGGGCGCCGACGCCGACCACCTGAAGACGACGGCCGACATCGACGCCTGCCTCGCGGTGGGCTTCTCGATGTTCACGATCGACCCCGGCGAGCACGTCGACTCCGCCGCGGACACGGCCGACGCGGCCACGCTCCGCGCCCAGGCGGCGGGCCTGCCCTGGGCGGACCTCGCGGACTCCGAGGACGCGATGCGCCGCCGCTACCTCGGGCAGTCCACCGTGGTCGAGCACCTGAGGATCGCCTTCGACGAGGCCACGCTGCTGCGGGCCGCGGTGAAGTACGGCCGGGCGGTCGCCCACGTGGTCCGCATGGCGCGCCACCTGCGGCAGGCGGCCGGGCCCCGCCTCGTCGAGCTCGAGGTGTCGGTGGACGAGACGGAGACGCCGACGTCGCCCGCGGAGCACTTTTGGGTCGCGAACGAGCTCAACCGCCTCGAGGTCGAGTGGGTGAGCCTGGCTCCCCGCTTCGTCGGCCGCTTCGAGAAGGGCGTCGATTACATCGGCGACCTCGACGCTCTCGAGAAGGACGTGGCCGCGCACGCCGCCCTGGCGCGCCACTTCGGCCCCTACAAGCTGAGCCTGCACTCGGGCTCCGACAAGTTCAGCGTCTACCCGATCGCGGCGCGCCTCGCCAAGGGCCTCGTGCACCTGAAGACGGCGGGCACGAGCTACCTCGAGGCGCTGCGGACCGTCGCCGCGGTGGACCCCGCTCTCTTCCGGGCGATCTACGCCTTCGCCCGCGAGCGCTACGACACCGACAAGGCCAGCTACCACGTCTCCGCCGAGCTCCGGAAGGCGCCGCTCGCGGCCGGCGTCCCGGAGAAGGACCTGCCGGGGCTCCTCGAGCAGTTCGACGCGCGCGAGATCCTGCACGTGACCTTCGGCTCGGTGCTGAAGGAGACCGGCCGCGACGGGAAGCCGCGCTTCAAGGATGCGCTCTTCTCCCTGCTGCGCTCGAACCCCGAGGCCTACGCCGGCAAC
>JBGPQQ010000437.1:0-3567 GCA_041489115.1 Vicinamibacteria bacterium
CGCCCCCGCGGGTGGGGGGGGGGGGGGGGGGCCGGGGGGACAGGGGGGCCGTGGGGGGGGGGGTGGAAGGGGAACTGCCTCCCCCGCAGGAGAGGCTCAGGGAAGCGATGATCCCGACCGCGGCGACGGCCGCCTCGGGGAACCGGATACGACGGAGGGACATCGAACGATCCTCCTCTGAGACACCGCAAGCGGTGGTAAAGAACCACTCTACCCCTCCGAGGGGTGGCGGACAAGCCCTCGGAGGCCGCGTCACAAGCTTTGACGCACCTGTGACATGGAGCACGCCCGCCGGCCTCAGTGGGCGCCGCAGGGCTCCCGCGGCTCGGTCCCAGCGACGAAGGCCTCGGTGCGGATCTTCGGGCACCCGGGGCGGGCGAGGAGGCCCGTCTCCTTGTCGATGTCCACGAAGACGATACCCTCCGGCGGGGCGGGGAACGGCGTGGGCTTGCGCCCCCCCGGGGCCGCCTTCATGAAGTCCACCCAGATCGGCAGGGCGGCCCTGGTGCCGGAGAGGCCCACCGGCGTGTTGTCGTCGAAGCCGACCCACACGACGCACAGGAGGTCCGGCGTGAAGCCGGCGAACCAGGCGTCGCGGTAGTCGTTCGTGGTCCCCGTCTTGCCCGCGGCTTCCGCGGTGAAGCCCAGGGCCCGGGCGCTGGCCGCGGTGCCCTCGTCGAGGACGCTGCGCAGCATGTCGGTGACGAGAAAGGCCGACTCCGCGTGGATGACCCGCTCCGGCACCGCCGCGCGGTGCTGCTCGAGGACGCGCCGCGTCTCGTCGGCCACCTGCAGGATGGTGACCGGCTCCACCTTGAGGCCGCCGTTCGCCAGCACGTTGTAGGCGGTGGCCATCTCGAAGGGCGTCGCCTCGAAGGACCCGAGGGCGACGGCGGGGTAGGGCTGGATCGGGGCGCCGATCCCGAGCTTCTTCGACCAGAGCCCCGCCACCTTGTCGTATCCAACCATCTCCGCCACCTTGACCGTGGCCACGTTCATGCTCATCGCGAGCGCCCGCCGCAGGGTGACCATGCCGTGGTACTCGTTCTCGTAGTTGGTCGGGATGTACTCCTTGTCCTCGAAGAAGAAGACCGACGGCGCGTCCTCCACGACGGTGGCCGGAGTGATGGGCGGCAGGCTCGGGTCGTCGAAGGTGGCCTCGAAGGCGGTCAGGTACACGAACGGCTTGAAGGTGCTGCCCGGCTGGCGGCGGGCCTGGATCACGCGGTTGTACTGGCTGCGCCCGTAGGAGCGCCCGCCGACGAGTGCCACCACCTTGCCGCTCGCCGGCTCGATGGCGATGAGGCTCCCCTGCACCGGGACGCTCGTGCGCTTCTTGATGAGCTCCTGGACCCGGTCGAGGCCGCGCTCGAGCGCCTGCTGGGCGAGGCCCTGCAGCTGCAGGTCGAGCGTCGTGTAGATCGAGAGGTTCTGGGTGGTGAGGTCCTTCGGGTCGTAGTGCTGGCCGAGCTGCTGGCGCACGAGGTCCACGAAGTAGGGGGCGTCGGCCGTGGCGGCGCTCGGCCGCTCGACGAGGAGGGGGGCGGAGAGGGCCTCCTCCATCGCGTCGCGGTCGATGAAGCCCGCGTCCTGCATGGCCCGGATGACCTCGTTCCTCCGCTCGGTCGCGCGCTTCTCGTGGCGGAACGGGTTGTAGGGGTTCGGCAACTGGATCATCCCCGCGAGGAGCGCCGACTCGGGCAGGCTCAGGTTGGCCACGTCCTTCCGGAAGTAGATGCGCGCCGCCTCGCCCACGCCGTTCACGCCGAAGGAGCCCGACTGGCCGAGGTAGACGCCGTTCAGGTAGAGCTCGAGGATCGCCTGCTTGCTGGCCCGCCGCTCGAGGACGAAGGCGAGGAGCGCCTCCTGGGCCTTCCTCCGGTAGCTCCGCTCCGCCGTCTTGTAGCCGCGCTCGTCGACCTGGGTCAGGAAGAAGTTCTTGCAGAGCTGCTGGGTGATCGTGCTGCCGCCGTAGGGGATCGCGCTGTCCGAGCGGAGGTTGCGGAGGGCTCGGGCCGCGAGGGCGATGGGGTCGAGGCCGGGGTGGCTGAAGAAACGGCGGTCCTCGATGGCGAGCACCGCTTTCACGAGGTGGTCGGGCAGCTCCTCGAAGCGCACGCGGCGCCGCTTCTCGCGGTCCTCGTCGAAGACGTACGTGATCAGCTCGGGCTCGAGGGCCTGCTCCGGGTAGCGCTTCTTCGACGCCGCGCCCCGGATGTCCTTGACCCGCGTCGTGCCCTGCTTGTCGGTGGCGAACGACAGGAGGAGCGGCTCCGTGGCGCCGGAGTCGACCGGGCGCGGGAAGAGCGTCACCCCGGCCGCGGAGGCGGAGAACTGACCGGCCTCGGCCGGCGTCCCCCCCCGCTCGGCGTAGCGAAGGCCGTTCAGCAGGTTCACCAGGCCGTCCGGCGCCAGGACGAGGCCGGGCCGCAGGACGAACGGCCGCGCGTAGACCCGCGACGGCAGCCGTCCCTTCTCCCCCGTGAGCCGCTGCCCCACCATCACGCTGAAGCGCATGTACTGGTAGATGAGCACCGAGGCGCCGATCACGATCGGCAGGAAGATGAGGCTGAGCAGCGCCACCACGATGCGGAAGCGCCGGGCCGAGTAGACCTTGCGCGCGGTGTCGTTCATCGGGGGAAGACGCTCATGCGGGCCGAGGACCGGAGTATAGCGCCCCTGCGCCGGCGGGCGCCCCCGGACGGGAGCCGTTTCGCTCTCGGGGGTTCTTGATGTATGATGCGACCATCATCTAGAGACGCAGCCTGACATCACAGCTTGAGCAGCAGCCTGAGACAACCCGACACGCAGCTTGATACCGGGGCCCCGTCGCGAGACGAGGCCCCTTCTCTATTCTGGGGGCCGGGCCGGGCCGGCCGGCACCGCCACCGCTGCGTCCGAGCAGGCGTCGAGCGCCCCCTCGACCCCTTCGAGGTTCCACGGGGGCGGAAAGCTGCGCGCGAAGAGCCGGGCCGCGGCCTCGGCTGGGGAGAGTCGATATGGTAGTATTGCTCGAGTATGGCAACGACCAAGGCCACGTTCACGCTCGACGCGGACACGCTGGCCCGCCTGCGCGCGACCGCCGAGCGGCTCGCGCTCCCGAAGAGCCAGGTGGTCCGGGAGGCGATCCGTGACTTCGGCGACCGGGCGGAGAGGCTGAGCGAGCGGGAGAGGCGGCGCCTGCTCGAGGCGTTCGATCGCTTCGTGCCGGCGATCCCGCCCCGTCCGCGGCGCGACGTGGAGCGGGAGCTCGCGGAGCTGCGGCGCGCGCGCCGCGCCGACGGGCGCCGACCCGGCGGCGGCCGCGGGTGATCGTCCTCGACACCTCGGTGCTGGTCGACGCGCTCACCGGGCCACGCCGATCGGCCCCGGCGCTGCGGCAGGCGATCGAGCGCGGGGAGCGCCTCCTGCTGCCGAGCCTGGTCCTCTACGAGTGGCTGCGGGGGCCGCGCCTGCGGGAGGAGCTCGCCGCTCAGGACGCGCTCTTCCCGGCGACCGCCGCCCTGCCGTTCGGTCCCGCGGAGGCGGCCCGTGCGGCGCAGCTCTACGTCCGGCTCCCACGGGGCC
>JBGPQQ010000438.1:0-3562 GCA_041489115.1 Vicinamibacteria bacterium
GGCCGCCGGCCTCGACACGGTCTTCCTCGCCTCGCCGACGAGCCCGCCGGAGAGGCTGAAGCGGGTGGCCGAAGCGAGCCGCGGTTTCGTCTACGCGATCAGCCGCACGGGTGTCACCGGCGAAAGGCAAGCGCTCTCGGGAGACGCGCGGCCTCTCGTCGAGCGGCTGCGCGCACTGACCGGCGTGCCGGTGGCGCTCGGCTTCGGCATCGGGACGCCGGAGCAGGTGCGGGAGGCGGCCGCGGTGGCCGACGGAGTGGTGGTCGGGAGCGCGCTCGTGCGCTTCCTGGAGGAGCACCCGGAGGGCGACCTCGGGGCTCGAGTGAGATGGCTGACGAGCACGACATAGGCGGGAAGTCCGATCGGCCCCCCCCGCTGCCCGCCGCGGCGGTGAAGCCCACCGCCGCGGCGCCGGCGGCGCCGGAGCCGGCCGTCGTCCAGCGCGGCGAGGCGCAGGTGAACGACCTGCGCCGCCGCATCGACCAGATCGACGACCAGCTCATGAAGCTGCTGAACAGCCGGTCGGCGTGCGCGGTGGAGATCGGCCGGATCAAGCGGCACATCGGGATGGCCGTGTACCAGCCCGAGCGGGAGAAGTGGATCCTCGACCGCGCGGAGAAGAACAACCCCGGCCCGCTCGACAGCAGTGCGGTGCGCCGCGTGTTCGAGCGCGTGATCGACGAGAGCCGCCGGCTCGAGCGCCTGGCGGGCCAGGCCGAAGGCGGGAAGACGGAATGACGTGGCGCGACACGCCGGGTGGGGACACGCCGGGGGCGCGTCCTGAGAGAGTAGGAACGGAAACAACGACGTACAAGAGACCGGGGTTCCTCCCGCAACGCGCTCGCGGGCGGGAGGAACCCCGGTAGCAGAAGGAGACGAGGTGTCCATGGTCATCGTGATGGAGCACGCGGCCAGCGAAGAGCAGGTCCAGAAGGTCATCGAGTCGCTGGTCGAGGTCGGGTACGACGTCCACCGCTCGAGCGGGGTCGACTTCACGGTCCTGGGGGCGGTCGGCGTGCCCCACAAGCCGATCGACCCGCGCCTCATCGAGGTGCTGCCCGGGGTGCGGGAGGTCATCCGCGTCTCCGAGCCCTACAAGCTCGCCGGGCGGACGTTCAAGGCCGAGGACACGATCGTGGACGTGGCGGGCGTCCTCGTCGGCGGGCCGGAAGTCATCGCCATGGCCGGGCCGTGCTCGGTGGAGAGCGCCGAGCAGGTGGGGATCGTGGCGAAGTCGGTCGCGGCCTCGGGGGCCCGCATCCTGCGCGGCGGGGCCTTCAAGCCGCGCAGCTCGCCCTACTCCTTCCAGGGCTACGGCGAGGAAGCGCTCAAGTGGATGCGGGCGGCGGCCGACGCGAGTGGCCTGGCCGTCGTCAGCGAGGTCATGGATCCGCGCCAGATCGAGATGATGATGCGCTACGTCGATTGCCTCCAGGTCGGCGCCCGCAACATGCAGAACTTCGACCTCCTCAAGGAGCTCGGCCGCGTGCGCAAGCCCGTCCTCCTGAAGCGCGGCCTCTCCGCGACCATCGAGGAGTGGCTCCTCTCCGCCGAGTACGTCCTCGCCGGGGGCAACGGCCAGGTGATCCTCTGCGAGCGGGGGATCCGCACCTTCGAGAGCTACACCCGCAACACCCTCGACATCTCCGCGATCCCGGTGGTGAAGAAGCGCAGCCACCTGCCGATCGTGGTCGACCCGAGCCACGGCACCGGGCGGCGCGACAAGGTGATCCCCATGGCGCGGGCGGCGGTGGCGGCGGGGGCGGACGGGCTCATCATCGAGGTCCACAACAACCCGGAGAAGGCCCTCTCGGACGGGCCGCAGAGCCTCTACCCCGACCAGTTCGACCGGCTGATGGGCGAGCTGCGGATCATCGCGCCCGTGCTGGGGAGGACGCTGCCGCTGGCGAAGGCGTGAGCAGAGCTCAGCGGCCGGCGGGCAGGCGCAGCTCGACGCGGAACGAGGAGTCGCCGGGAACGACCCGCACCTCGGCGGCGTCCCCGTGGAGAGCGAAGAGCCGTCGCTTCACGTTCTGGAGGCCGATGCCGGTCCCCTTCCTTCCCGGCGCGTCGACGTCGCGCGGATTCACGATCGAGATCCGCAGCTCCTCTCCCCGGCGCTCGGCCTCGATGCGGATCTCCCCGCCGTCGAGCATCTGCGCGATGCCGTGGGTGACCGCGTTCTCGACGAGCGGCTGCAGCACGAGCGGCGGCACGGCGCACGCGCGCGCGGTGTCGTCGGCCACGACCGCGTGGGAGAGCCGGTCCCCGAACCGCACCTTCTCGATCGAGAAGAGCTGCTCCGCGAGGTCCAGCTCCTCCGCGAGGGGGATCGTCTCGCGCGAGCCTACGGTGAGGCTCCGCCGCAGGAAGTCGGCGAGCCGCACGCAGAGCTGCCGCGCCTCCTCGGGCTTCGCCGCGATGAGCGCGTTGATCGAGTTCAGGCTGTTGAAGAGGAAGTGCGGGTGGATCTGGGCGCGCAGCGCCCGCAGCTCGGCCTCGCGCGAGGCGATCTCGAACTCGAGGGCCCGCCGCTCGGCCTCGCGCGAGACCTCGAAGGCCACGATCATGTAGTGGAGCGTCGCGGCGAGGAGGTAGAGCGCGACGCCGAGCCCGAGGAGGAGCGGGGCCGCCTCGGCCTGCTTCGCCACGAGCCCCGGGAAGACCCCGCCACGCTCGAGGACGTGAGCGAAGCCTCGGCCCGCCGCGAGCCACAGCGACCCCGACACGACGCCGGCCAGGAGCTGCGTGCCGAACGCGCGGACGAGCCCGAGGGGGAGCGGCGCCGCCTGGCACACCCAGAACGAGGCCAGCCCCATGAAGCCGAAGAGCACCGCGAGGGGGACCGCGAAGACGGTCGCCTCGGTCCAGCCGAAGGGAGCGGCCAGGACGAGCAGCGCGGCGAGCAGGACGCCGAGGAGCGCCCACCCGGCAAGGTAGGTCCCGAGGCGGCTGCGCTCGGCCAGGATCGGGTGCATGGGTCAGTTCTTGACCTCGACCCCTCCCATGATCGCCATGCCCGTGATCACCAGGCGCTTCTGCGCCCCGGCGACGTGCCGCGTGTTGTCCACGAAGCCACCGAGGATGGCGATGCCGCGGCTGACCACCTCCCAGTCCTCCGGCACCTTGATCTCGACCCCGCCCCAGAAGACGAAGACGTCGAGGACGGCCTCGTCCCTCACCATCGCCACCCGCCGGAGGTCGATCTCGCACCCGCCCATGAACGCGAGCGCCTGGCCTCCCTTGAAGTCGGAGCCGCTGACCCCCCGCTTCGAGCCCCCGAGGATGGCGACCACGTCCACGGTGGAACCGCCGTCGATCCCGGCCACCGCCGTCCGGGGGGCGAGCGCCCTCCACGCGATGCGCGCGCCGACGAGGAAGAGAACGATCGCGGCGACCCGCGGGAAGGAGAGGAAGCCGAGGTTGAGGGCGAGGAGCGCCGCCCCCGCCACGAGCCACACGAACGCCCCGGAGCGCTGGCACGCGGTCCCGAGGAGCTTCGTCACCCCGACCGCGATCAGGACGACCGGCCAGAACCGGAAGATCCGATCGGCGTCGACGA
>JBGPQQ010000439.1:0-3557 GCA_041489115.1 Vicinamibacteria bacterium
GTGGCCGCGATGCCGGCGCTGCCGCCCCGCGTCGCCACCGACGCCACGGTCGCCGCGAAGGTGCCGCACCGCACGCTGGGCCGCACGGGAGTGAAGGTCTCGATCCTCGCCTTCGGCTGCGGCAGCCGCTTCCTCATGTACCCGGAGGACCAGGCCTCGGCCGTCCTCGAGAAAGCGATCGACTCCGGCATCGACTACCTCGACACCGCGGTCGGCTACGGCGACGGCGAAAGCGAGACGCGGCTGGGGCGGGTGATGACCACGCGGCGGAAGGACGTCTTCCTCGCCACGAAAGTCCCCACCCGCTCGCGGACTCGGGACGCCGCGCTGAAGGAGGTGGAGGCGAGCCTCAAGCGCCTACAGACCGACCACCTCGACCTGCTGCACCTCCACAGCCTCGGCGAGGAGGCCGACCTCGCGAAGATCGAGGCACCTGACGGAGCCTTGAAGGCGCTCTACGAGCTGCGCGAGCAGAAGGTCACGCGGTTCATCGGCATGACGAGCCACACGGACGGCGTCGTCATGGCGAAGGCCATCGAGAGGAACGACCTCGACTGCGTGCAGATGGCCATGAACCCGGCGCGGGTCGCGCGGTTCGAGGAGCTGGCCCTCCCCACTGCCAACAAGAAGAACCTCGGCGTGATCCTGATGAAGGTCACCGGCCAGGAGAAGCTGATGGTGGACGGCGGGGCCGATACGGCGTCGCTCCTGCGCTACGCCTGGAGCCTGCCGATCTCGACCGCGGTCTGCGGCATGCCGAAGCTCGAGTTTCTCGCCGCGAACGTGGCCACCGCGAAGGCGTACGCGTCGCCGCTGCCGCCCGCCGAGATGGAGCGGCTGCGGCAGCAGCTGGCCGGGCGCAAGTTCGTCCTCGAGCGGTTCTTCGCCCACCACCACGACGGGGGCTGGCCCGCGTAGGCGCGCGGAAGCGGGCACGCGGCGGCACGAGGTGCGGGCCATGCGCCCGCCCGACACGGCGTCTCCGGGCGCTCCGACGCGAGCTATTGGGTGGGCCGGCCGGGTGGGTGAGCGTGCGAGGAGACGACCCGAGACGCCCACCACGCGGGCGCCCAGTGGCAGCGATCGGCAGCAGATCCGCAGCTGCAGGCTAGCGGCGCTTGCGGCCGGGGGGCTTCCTGGCCCCGCCTCTCGGGCCTCCACCGCTGAGGCCGAGGAACGCCAGGGCGAGCGCGAGAGCGGCCACCACGATCTCCCACGGCGCGAGCCACACGCCGTTCACGGCCTCCCGCCACCAGGCCGACGCGCCGATCGCGACCAGACTGAAGGCCGGAGCGAGAGCCAGGAGGACGGTCCACCACGACCGCCGCCACGGCAGCAGCAGGTGGGGCAGAAGCAGCAGCCAGAGCGCCGGCACCGGGTGCTGCCAGAGCAAGACGCCCGCCAGGATCGCCTGCACGATCCGCACCCCGAGGCGGAGCCCACCGAGGCTCCAGCCCCGCCACAGCCCCGGCAGCAGGCTCGCGGTGCCGAGCCCGAGGAGCCACGGCCAGCTGATCACGCGCCCGAACGCGGCGAACCAGTGCGGCTCCTCGACCGGACCGCGCGGCACGCGCTCGAGTGCCCGAACGACGCCGAGTACTCCGCGCCCCATCCGCTCGAGCGCCGCCGCGTCCAGCTTGTCCGCCGTGTCGGACGGCTTGTGACAGTCGGGATAGAAGGCGGAGAAGGACGAGTCCGAGGCGAAGAGGGCGGGGTGGCCCGCCTGCAGGAAGGACACGTCGTCGCCGTACAGCCGCACGCGAAAGGTTCGCACCGCCGGCTGGTAGAGCCAGGACAGGTACGGGTCGCCGACTGCCAGAGGTGAGCCCGCGTCGCGCGAGCCGTCGAGCGCGGCGCGCACGAGCCAGGCCGGCGCGATCACCGCGCGGTCCTTCTCGCGCGGGTCCGCGTAGGCGATCGGGTGCAGGACGGGAGTCCCCCTCTTCCAGCCCGACATCTCGATCGCGAAGGCCGCCACCATCGACCGGGCGCGCGGGCCCAGCCGCTCGACGAAAGCCCTCGATCCCGCGGTCGTGCCCTTCCCCGTGGACCAGGCCTCCTCGCCGTCGAACGAGGCGAGCAGGATCGTGCGCGCTCGGCGCTCGTCCCGCGCGAGCACGCGCGCCAGCTCGACGAGGATCCCCACCCCGCCGCCGTCGTCGTAGGCGCCGGGGGCATCGGGGGCGGTGTCGTGGTGGGCGCCGATCACCACGAACTCCTGGCCGGGGGCCCGCAGTGTGGCGACGACGTTCGTGCCGTGGACGCCGTGGCGCTCGAAGGCCTGCAGCTCCACCCCGTCGAGGCCGACCTCGCGCAGCTGCGCGGCCACGTACTCGGCGGCGGCCTGGTTGCGCGGCGAGCCCCAGGGGTGCGGGCCGAGCGCGGCGAGGGCCGAGGCGTGGCGGAGGGCGGCTTCGCCGTCGATCGAGGCGGCGAGAACGAGGCCGAGGAGCGCGCTCATCCGGGGCCGCGATTATAGCGCCGCGCCTCGTGGGCGGGGGCTTTGTCCGCGCCTACCAGCTCGCGCTCAGATCTCCAGCGCCTTCGCGGCGCGCTCGTAGTCCTCGGGCCGGACGTAGATGAGGTGGCCGTACTTACCGAAGCCGTCGGCGATCGCGCTCGACGCGTACACGTTGACGTCCGCGCGGTAGAGCTTCTCGTGGACGGTGGCGAGGACGCCGAGCTCGTCGTCGCCCTGCACGAGGAGCGCGCGATGCGGCCCGTCGAGGGCCATCCCCGCCTTCTGCGCCTCGCTCCTCATCTTCCCGGGGTCCTCCGGGAAGACGGTGATCTGGGTGCTGTCCGGCCCCACCGGCACCGCGGTGAAGGCGAGGAGATTGACGCCCAGGCCGGCCAGCGCGTGGAGGACCTTGTAGGCCTCGCCCGGCTCGTCCACGACGGTCGCGTGGAAGTACTCGACGCGGCGGATCCTGCAGGCCATGGCGCACTCCCCGGGAATGCGGGGTCGCGCGAGCGCCCCGCGTGCCGCGAGGATAGCGCGAAACGAGGGCGACGGGCCGACGAGCCGCGAACCCGAGCCCGGTGCTCGTCGAGGCGACGGACGAGCGCGCGCGCGGCCGGCGGCGGGCGCGCCCGGCCTAGGAGCCCGCCTCGTCGTCGAGGGGCGTGAACGGGTCGGCCACGACGAGGGCGAGCCGCCGCCCGAGGAGCTCCGCGGTGGGCCTCGCTTCGGGGCGGCGGTTGAGCGCCGCCCGCACGAGCGCGTCGAGGGCCGGGGAGACCCCGGGGCAGCGCAGGCGCAGCGGCGGCGGGTCCTCCTCCGCCTGCATGGCCACGAGGGCGAGCGGGTCGGCGGAGCTGGGGACGAACGGCAGCCGCCCCGACAGCATCTCGTAGAGCATCGCCCCGACGCTGTAGATGTCCGAGTTGGTGCCGTAGGGCGCGCGACGGAAGCGCTCGGGGGCCATGTAGGCGGGCGTGCCCAGCAGCGACCCGTCCACGGTGAGGCTCTGGCCGATGGCCGCCTCGCCCGACATCTCGGCGATCCCGAAGTCCAGGATCTTGGGCATCTCGCCCTGGGGCGTCTGGTGGAGGAA
>JBGPQQ010000440.1:0-3538 GCA_041489115.1 Vicinamibacteria bacterium
CACGAGCCGCACGTCCGTGTACTTCCGGTACTGGTAGAGCTGGTACTCGCCGCCCTGGTACAGGCTCACCACGTTGCAGCGGCGCTTCGTGCGCGCGCTGCACTCGTTCTCGATCGCGGCGGTCGCCGCCTTGCGCGCCTCGCGGGCCGCGGCGTCCGACATCTCGGGCTTCACCGCCCCCTGGACCCGGGCCGTCACGTCCTCCATGGAGACGAGCACGTTGACCTCGTAGCCCGGGCACGCCGTCTCCTTCTCCCGCGTGGCCGCGTAGAAGCCGGCCTTCACGAAGTCGTGCTCGGCGCTCGACACGTTCTGGATGCAGCCGAGGCCCACGTGGTGGTTCGTGATCATGAGGCCGTCGGGCGAGACGAAGGAGCCCGAGCCCCCGTCCATGAAGCGCACCGAGGCGAGCCGCACCTTGTCGAGCCACTCCCTCGTGGGCTCGAAGCCGTGCTTCGCCTTCAGCTGCTTCAGCGGCGGGTTGTCGTAGGTCCACATGCCCTCGTCGGCGAGAACGGGCGCCGCGGCGAGGACGCCGGCCAGGAGGGCGGCGGGGGTCACGCGTGTCTTCATGCTGGTCTCTCCCTGCAAAACAACTGATCATAAGCCCGGCTGCGGCCCGGCCGTGGTAGCCTCGTCCAACCGATTGGATCAGGCTCCGAACCGTCGCCGGGCGGAGCCTCCGGAGGTCGAACATGCGATCGGGTGCCCTCCTCCTCCTGACCACGTCGCTCCTCGGCGCGCTGGCCGTCGCCACCGCCCACGCGCAGTCGCCGCGCACGGTGAAGCCCCCGCTTCACGGGCGGCACTGGGTCGCGATCACGGGCAAGCCCCTCGCCGCCACCGCCGGCGCGCTCGTCTTCGCGAAGGGCGGCAACGCGGTGGACGCCGCCGGCGCGATGCTCGCCGCCGCCTGCACGATGTGGGACACGCTCGGCTGGGGCGGGGAGACGCAGGCCCTCGTCTACGACCCGCGGACGAAGAAGGTGATCGGCATCAACGCGCTCGGCGTGGCGCCGACCGGAGCCACGCCGGCGTTCTTCAAGGCGAAGGGACTCGCCTACCCGCCCGAGTACGGGCCTCTCGCCGCGGTCACTCCCGGCACCCCCGGAGGGCTCATCACGATGCTCGCCGAGTACGGGCGTCTCAGCCTGAAGGACGTGCTGGAGCCCGCAATCCAGATGGCCGACGGCTACCCGATCGAGGCCCAGCTCGCGAACGCGCTCGAGCGGGAGCGGAAGCGGCTCGCGGGGTGGCCGTACTCGAAGGCGGTCTTCCTCCCCCACGCCGGGGAGGCGCGCGAGGCTCCGGCGGCCGGCGAGGTCTTCCGGCAGGCCGATCTCGCGGCGACGCTGCGCAAGCTCGTCGAGGCCGAGCAGCAGGCCCTCGCCGGCGGGAAGAGCCGGAGAGAGGCCCTGCAGGCCGCCTACGACCGCTTCTACCGCGGGGACATCGCGGCGGAGCTCGTGCGCGGGACGCAGGAGCAGGGCGGGCTCATCACGAAGGACGACCTCGCCCGCTGGCAGGTGAAGCTCGAGGAGCCGGTCAGGACGACCTACCAGGGCATCGACGTCTACAAGCTCACGGTGTGGACGCAGGGCCCGGCGATGCTCCAGGCCCTGAACATCCTCGAGAACGCCGACCTGAAGCCGATGGGCTACAACTCGTCCCGCTACATCCACACCGTCTACCAGGCCATGAGCCAGGCCTTCGCCGACCGGGACTTCTACTACGGCGATCCCGCCTTCCCGCCGGAGGAGCCGGTGGCGGGCCTCCTCTCGAAGGAGTACGCGAAGCAGCGCTGCGCCGGGATGCGCCACGACCGCAACGACCCCGACGTGCGGCCCGGCGATCCCTATCCCTTCCAGGGCGGAGAGAACCCCTTCAAGGCGCTGCTCGACGCGTGGCGCACGGTGCCGGGGGCGCGCACGGGGACGCCGGGGCACGACCGCACGGGGGACGGGATGACCTACGACGAGGCCTTCCACGCCGGCACGACGTCGGTGATCGCGGCCGACGCCGAGGGGTGGGTCGTCTCGATGACGCCGAGCGGCGCCTGGAACCCCGCGGTGATCGCGGGCCGCACCGGTGTCGGCCTCTCCCAGCGGATGCAGAGCTTCGTCCTCGACGAGGCGGAGAACCCCTACAACGTGGTCGTCCCCGGGAAGCGCCCGCGCGTGACCCTGACCCCCACTCTCTCGATGAAGGACGGCCTGCCCCACCTCGCTTTCGCCGTCCAGGGCGGCGACACGCAGGACCAGAACCTGCTCCAGTTCTTCCTGAACGTCGTCGAGTTCGGCATGACGGTCCAGCAGGCGACCGAGGCCCCGAACGTGAACAGCCACCAGATGCGGAGCTCCTTCGGTGCCCACGAGTCCCGCCCGGGCCATCTCACCCTCGCCGCCTCGACGCCCGAGGCCGTGCGGTACGAGCTCGAGGCCATGGGCTACACGCTGGAGTTCGAGCCGATCACGTCTGGCCCCATCAACGCGGTGTTCTTCGACCGCGCGCACGGAACGATGTGGGGCGGGTCCAGCCACCACGGCGAGGACTACGGGATCGCCTGGTAGGCAGGAGGGAGAGGGCGTGCCGCACCTGCGACTGGCGTCGGGCGACGGGCCATCCGAGGTCTTCGCCCTGTGCGCGGACCATGTCGTCCTCGGCCGCTCGCACGACTGCGACCTGATCCTGCCCGACGTGCTGCTCTCCCGCCGCCACGCGGAGATCGTGCGCCGGGCGGGGGGCTGGTTCCTCCGGGACCTCGGGAGCCTGAACGGCACGCGCCTGAACGGCGTCAGCGTCGAAGGCGAGCAGCCCCTCCGGGACTGGGACGAGATCGGGATGTCCGACTGGTCGCTCGTCTTCCACGACGCCAGCGCCCCCTCCGACCCGGACCTGGCCGCGGCCGGCGCGCGGCTCCGCGACGTGACCGAGCTCGCCACCCGGTCCGACGTCGAGGCGGGGGCCCTCGCTCGGCAGAGCCGCATCCTCGGGGTCCTGACCCGCGCCGCGGCGGCGGTGGTCGCCACCACCTCGCCGGAAGCCCTCCTCGAGACGCTCCTCGGCCACCTCCTCGAGGCCGTTCCCGCGCAGCGGGGAGTGGTCGCGCTCTTCCAGGGAACCCCTTCCGGGGGAGGGGCGGCTGTCGCGACGCTCGCCGCGGCCAAGGCCGTCGACGGCGCGCCCCCGGCCACGATCGACCTCGCGGTGGCCGAGCGGCTGCTGCGCTCGCAGGCCGCGTTCCTCGCCCCCCGGGTGGCGGCCGAGGACGGCAGCGTCCGGTCGATTCTCTGCGCGCCCCTGTGGTTCAGCGGCGCCCCGCCGGAGCTCGAGCGCATCGCCGGCTGCGTGGCCCTCGAGGGCCCGGCCAGCCCCTCGCCCTTCCAGGAGGAGCACCTGCGGGTCGTCACCGCCGTCGCCAACCTCGCCGCGAGCCGCCTCGAGAGCCTGCGCCTGCGCGAGGAGAACGCCGACAAGCGCCGGCTGGAGGAGGACCTGCGCGGCGCGGCGCGGATCCAGGAGAGCCTGCTCCCCGAGG
>JBGPQQ010000441.1:0-3534 GCA_041489115.1 Vicinamibacteria bacterium
CGCCTGATGGGCTTCGGCCACCGCGTCTACAAGAACTACGACCCGCGCGCCAAGATCATCAAGAAGATGGCCGACCAGGTGTTCGAGGTCACGGGCCGCAACCCGCTGCTCGACATCGCGCTCGAGCTCGAGCGGATCGCCCTCTCGGACGACTACTTCATCAAGCGCAAGCTCTACCCGAACGTGGACTTCTACTCGGGCCTCATCTACCAGGCCATGAAGTTCCCGACGGAGATGTTCTGCGTCCTCTTCGCCATCCCGCGCATGTCCGGCTGGCTGTCGCAGTGGCAGGAGATGATCGACGACAAGGACCAGAAGATCGCGCGGCCGCGGCAGATCTTCCTCGGCTCGGCCAAGCGGGAGTACGTCCCTCTGCACCGTCGCGCCTAGGGACGATGCCGGGATCGACCACGGCCGGGGCGGGCACGCCCGCCTCGGCCGTTCTTTTGTCCGCCGAAGCGGAGGGCCGGACGGTCCTCCTCGAGCACGAGGTCTACGCGCTGCTGGCCTCGGCGGGGATCGACGTTCCCCGCCACCACGTGGTGGCCGCCCCGGAGGGGGCCGACGCCTCCCTGTGCGCGGCCCTCGGCTCGGAGGAGGCGGTCGTCAAGGTCGCCTCGCCCGGCCTCCTCCACAAGAGCGACGTGGGCGGGGTGGTCGTGTGCCGCAACGAGCCGGGCGCGGTTCGCGAGGCGGTCGCCCGCGTGCTGGCCTCGGCGCGCGCGGCCTCGCCCGCGGCGCGCATCGACGGCGCGCTCGTCGTCGAGCGCATCCGCTTCCGCGCCGGAACCGGGCGCGAGCTGCTGGCCGCCTTCCGCCACGACCCCGCCTTCGGGCCGGTCGTCGTCCTCGGCGTGGGCGGGCTCGACACCGAAGCGCTTCTCGGGGCACTCCGGCCCGAGAAGGCGAGGGCGATGCTCGCGGCCGGCGGCCTCACGGCGAAGGGCGCCCTGCGCGCCCTGCGCGGGACGCTCGTGCACGAAGCGCTCACGGGCCGGCTCCGGACGAGCCGCGGCGCCGGGCTTCCCTAAGGTCGGCTGGCCGAGCTGGCTCTCGCCCTCGCGCGGCTGGCGGAGCGGTGGGCCGGGTTCGACCCGCCGGACGGCCTCGGCCTCGCCGAGCTCGAGGTGAACCCGATGGTGGCGGCGGAGGACGGCCGCCTCGTCGCGCTCGACGGCCTCGCCCGGCTGCACCGGCCGAAGCCGCTGCTGCCGGCGCGCCCGGTGGCCGAGCTGAAGCGGCTGCTCACGCCGTCGAGCGCGGTCGTCGTCGGCGCGTCGGCCGAGGGCCTGAACCCCGGCCGCATCATCCTCCGCAACCTGGTCGAGGGCGGGGGCGTGCCGCGTGAGCGGATCTGGGCCATCCACCCGCGCGCGACCGAGATCGACGGCTGCCGGGCGTTCGCCTTGCTCGCCGACCTGCCGGAGCCGGCCGACCTCGCGATAGTGTCGGTGGCCGCGGACCGCGGGGCCGACGAGGTGGTGCAGGAGATCGTCGAGAAGCGGCGGGCCCGTACGGTCACGCTGATCGCCGGCGGGTTCGGAGAGACCGAGGGCGGGCGCGAGGCCGAGGCGCGCATCCGCGCCGCCCTCGCCGAGAGCCACCGCGCCGAGGACGGCGGCGTGCTGCTGAACGGCGGCAACTGCCTCGGCATCATCTCCGGCCCCGGCCGCTACAACACGTTCTTCATCCCGCCCCACAAGCTGCCGGTGCGGGAAGGGCCCGGGCGCGGCCTCGCGAGCGTCAGCCAGTCCGGCGCCTACCTCGTCAGCCAGATCTCGAACCTCGACCGTGTCGTCCAGCCGCGCTACGCGATCTCGTTCGGCAACCAGATGGACGTGACGGTCTCCGACTACCTCGCGTACCTCGAGGGCGATCCGGGCACGCGCGTCTTCGCCGCGTACCTCGAGGGCTTCCAGCGCGGCGACGGGGAACGGTTCCTGGAGGCGGTCCGCCGCATCACGGGCTCGGGCCGCCCCGTCCTCTTCTACAAGGCCGGCCGCACGCGCGAAGGCTCGGCAGCCGCGGCGTCGCACACGGCCTCCGCGGTGGGGGACTACGAGGTGTGCGAGGAGCTGGCGCGGGCGGCGGGCGCCGTCGTGGCCTCGAGCCTCGACCAGTTCGAGGACGACGTGACGACCTTCACGCTTCTCGACGGGCGGCTCGCCGCCGGCCGCCGCGTGGCGATCCTGTCGAACGCGGGCTTCGAGGCCACCGCCGCCGCCGACACCCTGCACGGCATGGAGCTGGCCGACCTCGTCGGTCCCACGCGGGAGCGGGTCGCCGGGCTCCTGCCGCCCGGCATCGTGGACGTCCACAACCCCGTGGACGCGACGCCGGTCACGCCCACGGAGAAGTACGTCGCGATCGCGCGGGCCCTGGCCGACGACCCGGCGGTGCACGCGGTGCTGGTGGCCGGTGTGCCCGCGACACCCTTCCTCGACTCGTTGGGCCGCGGCGAGGGCCACCGCGAGGACGTGGAGGGGGAGAAGGGGCTGGCGACGCTCCTCGCCGGCTTCTTCCGGGACACGGCGAAGCCCGTCGTCTTCTCGGTGGACTCGGGCGCGCTCTACGACCCGCTGGTGGCGGCGATGCGCCGGGCGGGCCTGCCGACCTTCCGCCGCGTCGACCGCGCCACCCGCGCGCTGGCCCGCTTCATCGGCGCCACGAGATAGCTCGCCGCGGTTGCGGATCCTTCGGCGCCCGTCGCGGCCGACGCGCCTCAGGATGACACGGTGGCTCAGCCCAGCTCGCGCAGGGCGAGCGCGTGGGCGCGCAGGTTGGCGTCGGGCGTGCCGTCCGGGACTTCGCAGCCGGCCGCGCTGAAGTGGCGCGGGCCGCCGGCCGCGGCGCAGGCGCGCACGGCCGCGGCCACCTCTTCCGGCGTGCCCTGCAGCATGACGGCCACGGGGTCGAAATTGCCGCAGGGGGCGGGGCCTTCCGCACCGAAGGCCTCGGCCGCCCGCCCGAGGTCCACCATCCAGTCGAGGTCCACGATCTCGGCGCCGCTTCTGGCCATGTCGGCGACGATGTGGCTCGTGCTGCCGCAGATGTGGAGGCGCGGGATCGCCCCGGCCTCCTTCACCGCCGCGAAGACCCGCTGCTCGTAGGGCAGGACGAACTCGCGGTACTGCCTCGGCGAGACGAGTGAGCCCATCGAGTCGCCGAGGCCGACGATGTGCGCGCCGGCCGCGCCCTGGGCGCGGGCGAAGGCGACGCCGACCTCGACGAGCCGGTCGAGAAGCGCCTTCAGCCACTCGGGACGGTCGTGGATGTCGAGCAGGAGGTTCGTGTCGCCGCGTAGCACGGACGCGAGCGCGAAGGCCCCCTCGACCCTGCCCATCTGCCTGGGGCTAATCTCTCCCGCGCTCAGGTTGTTCCGCAGGAGGGTGATGTTCGCCACGCCTCTACCTCAGCTCGTCGTACCAGATACAGCCATTCTCGTCGGCGAGGGTGGCCGTGCGCTTGCGCGCTCCGTCTGCCGACAGGGCGACTTTGATGGCCTCGGCGTACTCGGCTGCGATGCGGGCGGCC
>JBGPQQ010000442.1:0-3531 GCA_041489115.1 Vicinamibacteria bacterium
GCCGAGGTCCAGCGCGCGGAGGGCCGACGGGACCGCGTCTTCCGGGTGCTGTCCGTCGTTTCCCCCGGCGCGGGGCAGGTCTACGGCGGCTGGACGCTCCGGGGCGCCCTGCTGCTCGCGGCCTGGTACGGCGTGCTGGCCCTGCTCGTGGCCGGACGGGTGGTGCCGTTCACCGAGGTGCCGCGGCAGCTCTCGCCGCCGTGGCTGCCGGTGGCGGCCGGGCTCGTTCTCCTGTCGGTGTGGGCGATCGCGAACCGGTTTCGCCCCGGGCGAGACGTCGAGCTGCCGACCCGGCCGACCGGCCCGCGGCGGGCCCGGGCCGCGGCGGCGGCGGGGTAGGCGATGGCGCTCGAAGGAACGATCCGCGACTTCGGACTGCCCGACATCTTTCAGCTCATCGGGCTGCAGCGGAAGACGGGGCTCCTGACCCTTACGAACGAGAAGGACGAGGAGAGCGTCACCGTCGCGTTCGAGAACGGCATGGTGGTGATGGCCGACTCGTCGGCCCGGAGGCTCGAGGACCGGCTCGGCTACGTCCTCGTGAAGCAGGGGAAGATCACCCGCGAGCGCCTGGACGAGGCGCTCGGCGTCCAGAAGCAGACGCTGCAGCGGCTGGGGCACATCCTGGCCGGCGGCAGCGCGATCACCACGAAGGACCTGCGCGACGCGCTGCAGGTCCAGATCTCCCAGATCGTCTTCCGCGTCTTCCGCTGGCGCGACGGGCGCTACCAGTTCGCCCCCGCGGAGGCGGTGGACTACGATCGCGAGAACTTCGTCCCCATGAGCACGGATTTCATCCTGATGGAGGGAATCCGGATGGTGGACGAGTGGCCCATCATCGAGAAGAAGATTCCCTCCTTCGACATCGTGTTCCGGCCCGTGGTGGACCCCTCCCTGATCGAGGTGGGCGCGGGCGCCGGTGCGGAGGCCGGCGGGGCCGAGCGCCGGTCGGCGGCGATCGCGACCGGCCGGATCCGCCTGACTCCCGAGGAGGAGCGCGTCTTCCGCAAGGTGGACGGCGTCCGCACGGTGCAGGCCATCATCGACGGGACCGGGGCTGCGGAGTTCGAGGTCTGCCGCACGCTCTTCGACTTCCTGAACCGCAACCTGATCGCCCCCGCCGGCCGCGGGACCGCCCCCTCGCTCGAGGAGAGCCGGGCGGCGGGCGCCGCGTCCTCGGTGCCCGGGTACGTGGTGGCCGGGCTCGTGGTGGCCCTCGCCCTCGCCGGGCTCGTCGTCCAGCGCCGCTCGCCCTTCGCCCTGACCGCCCTGCCGCCGGTCCTGCAGGGCTCGTACGTGGCCGTGCTCGAGGGCGCCACCCGCTCGCGCCTCGCGCGCCTCGAGCGCGCGATCGAGGCGTGGTCGGCCACCCATCACGCGCCGCCGGCGGCGCTCGAGGACCTGGTCCGCGCCGGCCTCGTCGACCGCTCGTACCTTCTCGACCCCTGGGCGCGCCCTTTCCACTACGAGCCGGGCCCGGGCGGCTACCTCCTGAGCGCGGTGGACGAGTCGGGGGCGAGCCGCGCCGACGCGACCCTGGACCGCCGGGGCGGCCGGTAGCCGCGATCCCGCCGCGATGAACCGGGTCCGGATCGAGAGGCTGTCTCCCCTCGGCTGGCCGTCGCCCGCCGTGACCGTGGGGAACTTCGACGGGGTCCACCGCGGTCACCAGGCGCTCGTGTCGGCGGCGGTGGCCCGGGCCCGCGAGACGGGCGGGCAGGCCGCGGTGCTCACCTTCGAGCCGCACCCGGCCCGCGTCCTCCACCCGGGCCGCGCGCCGGCCGCCCTCACGACGCTCGCCCAGAAGGAGGAGATCCTCGGGGACCTGGGCGTGGACCTCCTGGCCGTCCTGCCGTTTGACGCGTCGGTGACTAGACTCTCGCCGGAGGCGTTCGCCCGCACGGTGCTCCACGAGACGCTGGGCGCGCGCGACGTCTTGGTCGGCGAGTCGTTCCGCTTCGGACACCGGCGGGAAGGCGATGCCCGCGGTCTTCTCGCTCTCGGGCAGCGGCTGGGGTTCTCGGTGCACGCCCTGCCGGCGGTCCTGGAGCGGGGGAGCCCCGTGAGCAGCAGCCGCGTGCGGGACGAGCTGGCCCGCGGAGACGTCAGGGCGGCGCGGTCCCTCCTCGGCCGGCCCTACTTCGTGGACGCCGCGGTCGTGCGGGGCGACGGGCGCGGCCGCGCGATCGGCGTGCCGACCGCGAACCTGGAGCCCGAGAACGAGATCCTCCCCGCGCGGGGTGTCTACGCGGCGCGCTGCCGGATTCCCGGCGGACGGTGGCAGGTCGCGGTCGTCAATCTCGGCCACCGACCCACCTTCGGAGGCGGGCACTTGACGCTGGAGGCGCACCTCGTCGATTTCGAGGGCGACCTCTACGGCGCCCGGGTGCGCCTCGAGTTCCACGAGCGCCTGCGCGGCGAGCAGCGCTTCGACGGTGCTTCGGCCCTGGTCGCCCGCATCCGGCAGGACGTCGCGGAGGCCCGCGCCCTCGTTTCGGAGCACGACGGCGAGAGGGTATAGTCAGCCGAGGCGCGCCATTCGATGACCGAGCTCTCCGTCGACCGCCGCGAGCTGGAGGGGATCGTCCTCCTGTACCCGCGGGGCTTCATCAACGCCCACACCGTCCGCCTCTTCGAGGGCGAGATCCAGAAGGCGCTCGACGATGGGCGCTACCGGATCGTGGTGAGCGGCGCCGGGCTCAAGTACATCGCCAGCGCCGGCCTCGGGGCGATCATGGGCGTCGTCGAGGAGATCCGCACGAACGGCGGCGACATCCGCCTGGCCGACCTGAACGAGACCGTGCGGAACATCTTCGACATCCTCGGGTTCAACCACCTCTACCGGATCTTCCCCTCCGAGATCGAGGCGATCCTCAGCTTCCGCGAGGGCGGGGAGACGGGAAGCCCGCCGGCGTGAGCGGCCGCCGCCCCGCTCTCGTCCTCCGGGTCCCCAGCCGGACGGAGTACCTCGCCGCGATCCGCGACGTGACGCGGCGGATGGCGGAGCTGGCGGGCTTCGACGGCGGGGAGGCGGACCAGCTGGCCCTCGCCGTGGACGAGGCGGCCACGAACGTGATCGAGCACGCCTACCACGGCGCGGCCGACCGCCGGGTCGAGGTGCGCCTCGACGTGCGGGGGGACGAGCTGCGCGTGGAAGTCGTGGACGACGGCGAGGGGGTGGACCCCCGGGCCGTCCCGCAGGTGGACCTGCGGCGCTACGCGAGCGAGCGGCGCACGGGCGGCCTCGGCATGCACCTGATGGGCCGGATCATGGACTCGGTGACGTTCCGGCGGACGGCCGGGGGCAACGTGTGCTGCATGGTCAAGCGGAGGCCGGCGGCGGGAAGCGGCGCCGCGCCGTGAGCACGCCGGTCGTCTTCCAGTACCAGCGGGCGCTCGACGAGTTCCGCCGCGAGGGCCGCGAGCCGCCCCTCCTCAAGCGGATGTCGGAGCTCATCTCGCTCCTCGACCTGAGCACGACGCTCGGCTCGACGCTCACCGCGGCGGAGATCCTCGACGCGGCGCTGCTCA
>JBGPQQ010000443.1:0-3530 GCA_041489115.1 Vicinamibacteria bacterium
CAGGACGAAGAGGCCCTGCGCGCGCTCGTCCAGGACCACTTCGCCTTCCTCAAGGTGGGCCCCGAGCTCACCTTCGCCTTTCGGGAGGCGGTCTTCGCTCTCGAGGCGATCGAGCGCGAGCTCCTGGGGGGACGCGCGCCGGACCGCCTCTCGGGGGTCCGGCAGGCGCTCGACGACGCCATGCGCCGCGACCCGCGCCACTGGCAGGCCTGGTACACCGGCGACGACGAGGAGGCGACCCGGCTCCGGCGCCAGTTCAGCCTCAGCGACCGCTGCCGCTACTACTGGACGTGTCCGGAGGTCCAGGACGCGCTCCGGCGCCTCCACGCCAACCTCGAGGGGCGGCGTCTCCCGCGCGGGCTGGTGAGCCAGTGCCTGCCCGACGTCGCCGAGGCGGCCGCGGCGGGAGACGCGCCCGGCCTCCCCGGCCGGCTCGTCCGCCTGCACGTCCGCCGGGTCCTGGGCCGGTACGCCCGGGCCTGCCGGGAAACCGCGGCGGGAGCTTCGGCCCACGGGGAGTTGCCCATAAGATGAGCGCCATGCGCAGTCGAAAGAAAGAGGACGCCGGCCCGGCAAGGGTCCGTGCCCCCCGCCTCCTCGTCGAGGAGAGGCGGCGCCGGATCCTCGAGCTCCTCGACACCCAGGAGCGGGTGACCGTCGAGGAGCTCGTCGGCCGCTTCGGCGTCTCCGCGGTGACCATCCGGGGCGACCTCGACGCCCTCGCCGACCTCGGCGCCGTCGTCCGCTCCCACGGGGGAGCGCTGAAGCGCGCCGACGCGCCCGAAGACGTGCCGATCGCGGTCAAGGAGACGCTCCACCACGCCGAGAAGGTCCGCATCGGCCACGCCGCCGCCCAGATGATTCGGGACGGCGAGACCATCATGCTGGACTCCGGGACCACGACGGCGGAGGTGGCCCGGCAGATCCGCTTCCTGAGGCTGCGCTCGCTGAGCGTCATCACGAACGCCCTCAACATCGCGATGGAGCTCGCGGGCCTGCCCCACGTCCGGCTGATCATGATCGGCGGCATCCTGCGCCAGATGTCCTACTCGCTCTCCGGCCCCCCCGCGGAGCACGCCCTCCGCGGCCTGCACGCGGACCGCCTCTTCCTCGCCGTGGACGGCCTCGACCCCGAGATCGGCCTCATGACCCCGGACGTCCTCGAGGCGCAGCTCAACACGGTGATGATCCAGGTCTCTCGCGAGGTGGTGGTGGTGGCCGACTCCTCCAAGTTCCAGCGCCGCAGCCTGTCTGTCATCGCGAAGCTCGACTCGGTGCACAAGATCATCACCGACTCCGGCGCGAGCCCCGAGGTGTTGGCCGCGCTGCGCGCGCGCAACGTCGAGGTGATCGTCGTCTGAGACCGGCCGCCGGGCCTTCCCGGGAGAGACATGGAAACGAACCTCTGGTTCTTCTACGCCGTCGTCACGATGCTCTTCTGGGGCGTGTGGGGGGCTTTCATCGAGCGCCCCGAGAAGAACGGCTTCCCCGCCACCCTCGGCTACGCCGTGTGGGCCCTCACGATGGTCCCTTGCGCGGTGGTGGCGCTCGCGGTCATCGGCTGGGTCCCCGAGCACGACCTGCGCTCGGTCGTCCTGGGCTCGGCGGCCGGGCTCCTGGGCGCGGCCGGGCAGCTCGTCCTCTTCGACGCCCTGCGGCGGGGTCCCGCCTACCTCGTCTTCCCGGTGATCTCCCTCTCACCGGTGGTGAGCGTCCTCCTGTCGGTCGTCCTGCTGGGGGAAACGGCGAGCCCGCGGGCGTGGGCCGGGATCGTCCTCGCCCTCCTCGCGATGCCGCTCCTCTCCTACCAGCCCCCGAGCCACTCGAGAGCGGTCAAGGGCCGCGTCTGGTTCGTCCTCGCGCTGCTCGTGTTCCTGGCCTGGGGCATCCAGGCCTACGTGCTGCGCTTCGCCAACGCCACGATGCGGAGCGAGAGCATCTTCTTCTACATGATGCTGACGGGGCTGCTGCTCGTGCCGGTGGCGGTCTTCATGACCGACTTCACGAAGCCCATCAACTGGGGCCCGAGCGGGCCGTGGCTGGCCGCCCCCATCCAGCTCCTCAACTCGATCGGCGCGCTGACCATGGTCTACGCCTTCCGACACGGCAAGGTGATCATCGTGAGCCCCATGATCAACGCCCTCGCCCCGGTGATCACGATCGTGCTCTCGCTGCTTCTCTACCGGGTGATCCCCCACCGCGTGGTGTTTCTGGGGATGGCTCTCGCCGCCGTCGCCTTCTACCTGATGGCCTGAGGCCGGGATCGCCGCTCAGGCCGGCCGGGAGCCGGGGTCGACGATCGTCCGGAAGCGCGGCTCGTCGCGAAGCGTCTCGAGCGCCGGCTCGATCGCGGCGCGGGCGGCGGTGAGCCGCGGGCGCCCGGCCGCGGCCCGCTCGAGGCAGGCGAGGGCGGGCTCTCTCTCGCCGCGCAGCGCGTGGGCGCCGGCGGCGTAGTAGGGGCTCATGGGGTCGTCGGCCCCCGTGCGCATCCTCCGTTCGTGGGCCTCGATCGCCAGGTCGAGGGCGGCCCGAGCCTCCCCCGCCTCGCCGAGCCGGAGGTGGGCCTCGCCGATCCTCGCGTGCAGCTCGATGAAGATGCGCGCGCGCAGCGCGTGCTCCACGCTCCGCACGAACTCCACCTCGCGCGCGTACGCCTCGAGGGCCTCCCGGTGCCGGCCCTGGAGCGCCCAGGCGTGGCCGAGGCGCATGTGGGCTCCGACGAGCGCCATCCCCGCGCGCCCGGAGAGGAAGGCCTGCTGCAGCTCGATCGCGCGGCGGGCCGCGGCCTCGGCCTTCGGGAAGTCCCGGAGCAGGCTGGCACAGTGCGCGAGCTGGAGGGCGCTCCAGCCGGCCCGTGGGTTGAGGACGAGGGCCCGCTCGTAGGCGGCGGCCGCCCGGGCGAAGTCCCCGCGCAGGATGAAGTGGACGCGGGCGATCCCGGACTGGGCCGAGGCGTCCATCGGGTTCCGGGCCAGGGCGCTCTCGAAGGCGGCGAGCGCCTCCTCGTCGCGGTTGAGGGTGACGAGGGCGCTGCCGCGGTAACGCCACGCCTCGGCCGAGTCGGGGCGCAGGGCGAGGGCGCGGTCGAGGGAGACGAGCGCCCGCTCGCTGAGCTCGGGGGTGGTGAGGTAGTCGCCCTTCAGGTCGAGCGCCGCCCCGAGGAGCATGTGGGCGCGGGCGTAGCCGGGATCGAGGGCCACCGCGCGCTCGAAGAAGACGATGGCGCGGTCGATCGACTCCTGGCTCTCCTCCTGGAGGTTGAGGAGGCCCTTCGAGCACGCCTCGTACGCCTCGAGGCTCTGCGTGTCCTCGGGGCGCGCGGCGGGGAGCTGGCCTCGGAGCCCCGCCACGAGCTCCGCGACCAGCCGGTCCTGGAGATCGAAGATCGCCTCGCGGGCCCCGTCGACGCGCGGGTTGAGGACGACGCGGCCCGTCGCCGCGTCCTGCCGCACGAGAATGGCCGTGCTCCCGGCCGCGCTCACGACCGACTCGGCCTGCAGGTAGACGATCTCGCCGGCAGCGGTCCAGGC
>JBGPQQ010000444.1:0-3527 GCA_041489115.1 Vicinamibacteria bacterium
CGGCACACGGACGAGCTCTCGGACGTCAGGAGGTGGCTTCTCCAGCGGGCTGAGGTCGAGATGGTCCAGGATCTGGCGGATCGCGACGGCGTCGGTGATGTAGGCAACGACCTTGAGCGGGCCACCGCAGCGTTTGCAGACGAGCGGATCCGCCTGAAAGACCTTGGAGATGAGCCGCGCCCAGGTCGGCGAGCAGCGGCGCTTCTTGGGCTGTTCCTGGTCGTCCCCGTGGCTCGTCGCCTCTTCCGGCGGCGGCTCGCCGCGCACGCGGTTGGCGTAGTGGGCATAGAAGTGGGTGCGATGCTTGCCGGGGTCGGGGATGTGGTCGGCCAGACGCGCCAGCCACTCCAGAGGGTCCATCGC
This sequence comes from Vicinamibacteria bacterium, assembly GCA_041489115.1. Lineage (GTDB taxonomy): Bacteria > Acidobacteriota > Vicinamibacteria > Fen-336 > Fen-336 > DATBSL01. The sequence goes on from JBGPQQ010000444.1 coordinate 364, forward strand.
CTCGAAGTTTCGGCCGAGCGAGGGATTCATGCGGGATCGATACAGCACGGCCTTCTGGCCGTCGAGGTAGACGAGTTTCTTGAGCGAGAGCGCGCTCCTGACCACGTAACAGGCCACGTCCTCGATGGCCTTCTTGTCCCCGAACGGGATCGCCTCGCCGACATGGGCTGAGAAGCCCGGATGCTTCCAGGCGAGGAGCTTGCGAGCGAGATCCTCCGAGATCGCGTGGCGCTCGATGAGGCGGGCGAGCAGGCGCTCGCGGAACAGCTTCATCACCGCCTCGCCGTCCCAGGCCGTGAGGGGATGAAACGCGCCATCGTCCGAGAAGCCACCGTCGGTCAGGAGAAGGTGTCCGTGCGGATGCCACTGGACCAGATCGCCGCTGGTGGCGATCGACACGACGATGCCGGGCCGAGTGTCGGCGCCGACTTGTCTCCGCACGTACTCGGCGACAGACTCGGCGGCGCATTGGGCGAGGTCGAGCAGAAGCTCCCGACGCTTCCGGAAGATCCCGCGCAGGAGGCGCGGCATGGTGAGAACGACATGACGATGCGGAACGGGCTCGAGGACTTCCTTCTGCAGCCACTCCGCCCATAGGAGCTGGCGCTTCTTCTCGCAGGACGGGCAAAAGGACCTTCCGCGACATGAGAACGGGCAGAGGACGCTCGTCCGGCACGTTCCGCACCAAAGCCGGGCGAAGCCATGTGAGACGATTCCACACTTGAGGAAGGCGCGCAGCACACGCTCGACCACTGGGCGCAGGGGCCCGTGGGTGCGTGCGAAACGCTGGGGCCACAGGCGCAGCAGGTCCTCGAGGTGCTGCTCCACCAGACGGAAGAGCGGCGACTCGCGCGCCCGCCTCGGCCTGTAGACTCGACAGGTGATCTCCACGCCAGCCGACCAGCCGGTGGGAGAGCGCCCGGCGAGAGCAGAAGGGGCGGCTGCCCCTCGAGGCCCGCCTGGAGCGGGCGAGAGGAGTCTCCACCGCGGGCGGGTCAGGACGGGTCCGGAGGAGGGCGAGGCGTTCACTCCTCGACCTCATCGAGGGGTCGGCGGCCGCGCTAGACTGGCCTCGCCGTCCGTCGCCGATCGTCAAGGCTACCCATGCCCACCTTCCGCGGGTTCATCCTGCAGCCGACGTACCGCATCGAGTCGGGCGCCCCCGTCCTCCTCCTCTTCGGACGGCTCGAGGACGGGCGATCGTTCCTCGTGCGCGACCGGCGCCTCGTCCCGCGCTTCTACGTCGAGAAAGGCGACGCGGCGCGCGCGAGGGAGAAGGGGGCGCTCCGCCAGGTCGCAACCACCCAGGTCACCCTGCTAGGGCGGCCCGTCGTGCGCATCGATGTGAAGGAGCCCGCGGACACCCCCCCGCTGCGCGACCGCCTGGAGAAGGGCGGCATCAGGACCTACGAGGCCGACGTCCGCTTCGCCATGCGGCACCTGATCGACCGCGGCGTGCGCGGCTCCCTCGAGATCCAGGGCGAGGGACGCGACACGCCCGGTCTCGGCCCGGTCTTCGAGGACCCCGAGATCTTCCCCGCCGACTGGACGCCGCGGCTCTCCGTCCTTTCTCTCGACATCGAGACCGATCCCGCGGCCGGCCGCCTGCTCGCGATCAGCCTCCACGGCTGCGGCGCCTCGGAGGTGCTCCTGCTGACTCCTCCGGGCCGCGGGTGTCCGGGCGGCGCGCGCCCCTTCCCGACCGAGAAAGACCTGCTCGCGGCCTTCTGCGCCCGCGTGCGCGAGCTGGACCCCGACGTGCTCACCGGCTGGAACGTGGTCGACTTCGACCTCTTCGTGCTCGACCGGCTCGCCGGCCGGCACGGCGTGCCGCTCGAGCTGGGCCGGGGGCCGGGAACCCTCCGCCTCCACGCCCGGGGCTCGCCGCGAGGTGCCCGTCAGGCCACCATCCCCGGCCGCGTCGTCCTCGACGGGATCCACCTCCTGCGCGGCGCCTTCGTCCGGATGGACGACTACGGCCTCGACGCGGTGGCGCGCGCGGTCCTGGGCGAGGGCAAGACCCTCGCCGGGCGCGGCCGCGCCGAAGAGATCCTGCGTCTCTTCGAGGAGGACCGCGAGCGCCTCGTCGAGTACAACCGCACTGACGCTCGCCTCGCCCTCGAGGTGCTCGAGCGGCTCCGCCTCGTCGAGCTCGCGGTCGAGCGGAGCCGCCTCACCGGCCTCCCCCTCGATCGCGTCGCCTCCTCGATCGCCGCCTTCGACTTCCTGTACCTCTCCCAGCTCGGACGGCGGGGGATCGTGGCCCCGAGCGTCCACGCGGAGGCCGAGATCGTGGAGCCTCAGGCCGGAGGGCACGTCCTCGAGCCCCTCCCCGGCCTCTACACGAACGTCGTCGTGCTGGACTTCAAGAGCCTCTACCCGAGCCTGATCCGCACCTTCGAGATCGACCCGCTGAACCTCGTCCGGCCCGAGGCCGGCCAGGTGGAGAGAGATCCCATCGTGGCGCCGAACGGCGCCGCCTTCGCGCGGCGGAAGGGCATCCTGAGCGAGCTCCTCGACGAGATCATGCCCAGCCGGGAGGAAGCGCGGCGCGCCGGCGACACCGTCAAGAGCCACGCCATCAAGATCCTGATGAACTCCTTCTACGGCGTCCTCGGGACGCCGGCCTGCCGCTTCCACGACCCGCGCCTCGCCAACGCCATCACCGGCTTCGGGCGTGAGGTGCTTCGCTGGTGCCAGGGACGGATCGAGGCGGACGGCCGACGGGTGCTGTACGGCGACACCGACAGCCTCTTCGTGGAGACGGGCGCGATGGACGCCGGGGCGGCGCGAGCCTTCGGCGAGACGCTCGCCGCCGCCCTCAACCGCGACCTCGCCCGGCACATCGCGGACCGCTGGCGCGTGACGAGCCTCCTCGACCTCGTCTTCGACCGGCTATACCTGCGGCTGTGCCTCCCCGCCATGCGCCACGGCACGGCGGGGGCGCGCAAGCGCTATGCCGGCCTCGTCGAGGCGAAAGACGGCGCGCGCGTCGTCTTCACCGGCATGGAGGCCGTCCGCGGCGATTGGACCGAGCTCGCCAAGGACGTCCAGCGGGAGCTCTACACCCGGCTCTTCACCGACCAGCCCGTCCTCGAGTACCTGCGCGAGGTGGTCGCGGACCTGCGGAAAGGGCGCTTCGACGACCGGCTCGTTTACCGCAA
>JBGPQQ010000445.1:0-3527 GCA_041489115.1 Vicinamibacteria bacterium
CGAGGGCCTCGGCCTCGAGGCGGGGGTGGACCGCTCCTTCAGCGAGGCGCCGGAGTTCTACGGGCTCTACACGGCGCTCATCGTGGGCGGCGCGGGGATGATCCTCCTGCCCGGGGCGCCGCTCCTGCGTATCATCCTCGTCTCGCAGATCATGAACGGCGTGCTGCTGCCCTTCGTCCTCGTCTTCATGCTCCTGCTCGTCAACCGCGCGGGGATCATGGGCGAGTTCACGAACGGCCGCGTCTACAACTTCGTCTCCTGGGCCACGATCGCGGTGCTGGTCGTGCTCACCGTCCTCATGGTGGTGACGAGCCTGCTGCCGGGCGCCGCCGCCGCATCCTGACCGCCGGCTCAGCCGAGCGGGATCCGCTCCTTGTTGGCGGCGAGCCACTGCGCGAAGGTCTGGAGCCGCAGGTTCAGCGACCGCGAGAAGGCGAGGTCGCGCGCCCCGCAGAAGGCCGCCTCGAAATCCCGATTGAACTGGAACATGTTGCCGAGGTCGTCCGCCCCGGGGAAGCCGAACGTGCGGTAGACCTCGGGGGGCACGTAGTTGTAGACGACCTCCTGTCCGAGCGCGTGGCCGAGCGCCGCGGCCATCTGGGCGCCGGTCAGGTGCTCGCCCGCGATGCCGACCGTCTTCCCGACGAGCTCGAGACCGCGCTTGAAGATGCCGTACGCGCAGCGGCCGATGTCCTCGGCGACGATCCCGGGCAGCTTCTTGTCCGCCATCGGCAGGACGAAGGCCAGCTTGCCGTCGGGGCCCTTCTTCGGGCCCATGCCGAAGTGGATCAGGTTGTCCCAGTAGAAGGACGTGTTGAGGAACGTCGTGGGCACGCCGAGGTCGGAGAAGATCGCGTTCGCCTCGCCCTTCGCGTCGAAGTGCGGCACCTTGTACCTGCCCTGGAGAGTGGGCATGCGCGTGTCCTCGAGCGGCACCCACTTGCGCGTGTCCTCGAGGGTGGACCAGACGACGTGCTTCAGCCCGGCGTCCTTCGCCGCCCGGGCCATGGCCCGGGCCTCGGCCAGCTCCTTCTCGGGGGAGAAGTGGTCCCAGAAGAAGGTGACGCAGTACGCGCCGTGGGCGCCCGCGAACGCCTTCTTCAGGCTGTCGACGTCGTCGACGTTGGCGGCCACCACCTCGGCGCCGACCTTCGCGAGCTCCCTCGCCTTCGCGCTGTTCACGTCCCGCGTCAGCGCGCGCGCCGCGAACCCCCCGCTCGGATCGGCGAGGATGGCCCTTGCGAGCCCCCCTCCCTGCGCTCCGGTCGCTCCCACGACGGCGATCGTCTTCTGGCTCATGGGTTCACCCTCCTGCATCGCTCGCGAACGGTAACCCACCCGGCCCGCGACAGAGGCTGCCCCGGAGCCGTGGTCGGTCTGGCCTGTCCGATTGCCTTGGTCCCATCCTAGCGGACCACGGAGCGGCCGGCAATCGGTGCCCGGCCGGGCGCCGGGGTCAGCCGCCGCCGACCACCGTCCAGGGCCGGATGCGCCAGCGGGTGACGACTCCGCCCTGTCGAGGTCCGGACGGGCTTAGAATCCCCCCGCTTCCGCCTCCGCCCCGCCTGGGCCGGAGCGGCGATCGACCCGAAAGGAGCCGCCATGCGCATCCTCAAGAAGATACTGAAGGCCCTCGGGCTGCTGCTCGTCCTCGTCATCGCTCTCGTCGCCTTTCTGCTCTGGTGGACCCATCCCAAGCGGCCGGTCACGGGTGCCTTCGTGCGCGAGGCGGGGGCGGGCGTCTTCAGGTTCACGGACATCCCGAAGGGGCGCGCCCTCTCCCGGGAGGAGGTGGAGGGCTACGCGCGGAAGCTCCTCGGAGAGATGAGCCTCCAGCAGAAGGTCCTGCAGATGTCGGGCGACAGCTCCTGGTGGGACCTCATCAAGCTGATCACCATCGAGAAGGGGAAGTACAACGACTACCCGATCACCGCCGGGGCGGACACGCGGCTGGCCATACCGCCGATCGGCTTCTCCGACGGCCCGCGCGGCGTCGTGCTGAACCACTCGACCGCGTTCCCGGTCGCCATGGCCCGCGCCGCCACCTGGGACCGCGCGCTGCAGGGGCGGGTCGGAGACGTGGTGGGGAAGGAGATCCGGGCCCAGGGCGGCAATCTCTGGGGTGGCGTCTGCGTCAACCTGCTGCGCCACCCGTCCTGGGGACGCGCACAGGAGACGCTCGGCGAGGACCCGTATCTCCTCGGGGAGCTGTCGGTCGCGTCGATGGAGGCGGTCCAGGCCCACAACGTCATGGGCTGCGCCAAGCACTACGCGCTCAACTCCATCGAGGAGACGCGTACCAGGGTGGACGCCCGGGTGGACGAGCGCACGCTGCGCGAGGTGTACCTGCCGCACTTCAAGCGGCTGGCCGACGCGGACGTCGCGTCCTTCATGAGCGCCTACAACAAGGTGAACGGCGACTACTGCGGCGAGAACCGCCACCTGCTGCGCGAGATCCTGAAGGAGGAGTGGGGCTACCGCGGCTTCGTGATGTCCGACTTCTTCCAGGGCGTGTACGACGGGGTGAAGGGAGCGAAGGCCGGCCTCGACCTCGAGATGCCGTGGACCATGGCATACGGCAAGAAGCTCGTCGCGGCCGTCGAGAAGGGCGAGGTGCCGGTCACCGTGATCGACGAAGCGGTGCTGCGCCTCCTGCGCCGGAAGATCGAGTACGCGACGCGCCCGGACCCCATGGCCTACCCGGCATCGCTCGTCCGGGCGGCCGAGCACGTGGCCCTCGCCCGGGAGGTCGCGGAGAAGGGCACCGTGCTGCTCAAGAACGACGGCGGGCTGCTGCCTCTCGACGAAGGCTCCCTGAAGTCCGTGGCGGTCGTCGGCCGGCTCGCCGGCGCGCCGAACCTCGGCGACTACGGCAGCAGCCGTGTCTACCCGCCCGGCACCGTCACCGTGGTCGAGGGCCTGCGCGACGCGCTCGGGGCGGCGCGGGTCGTCCACGAGCCCGGCGCCGATCTCGCGAAGGCCCGCGCGGCGGCGAAGGCGGCCGACACCGTGGTCGTGGTCGCGGGCTTCGACCAGTCGGACGAGGGCGAGTACATCCCGCAGAAACCGAACAAGGACGAGTGGGGCGGCGACCGCGAGGACCTGGCGCTGAAGCCCGCGGACCGCGAGCTCATCCTGGCCGTGGCCGCCGAGAACCCGCGCACGGTCGTCGTGCTGATCGGCGGGGCGGCGATCACGGTCGAGGAGTGGCACGAGAAAGCCGGAGCGATCCTCATGGCCTTCTACCCCGGCGAGCAGGGCGGTGCGGCGCTCGCCCGCATCCTCCTCGGGCGGGTGAACCCGAGCGGCAAGCTGCCGTTCACCGTCCCAAAGGACGCCTCGCAGCTCCCTCCCTTCGACAACGAGTCGCTCTCGGTCGAGTACGGCTACTACCACGGCTACACGCTCGCCGAGAAGAAGGGCTGGGAGCCCCGCTACCCTTTCGGCTACGGGCTCGGCTACACCACCTACGTGTACGCGACCCTCGCGCTGGACGCGAAGGAGGTGAAGGAGGACGGCACGGTCAC
>JBGPQQ010000446.1:0-3521 GCA_041489115.1 Vicinamibacteria bacterium
CTACTCGGGGCGCAGCCAGAGGGTGAGCCCCTCGACCTTCTCGACGAGGCAGCGCTGGCCGGGCGCGAGCGTCATCTCCGCGGACGTCCGCGCGTTCCACGACGTGCCGCGCATCTCCGCCTTGCCGACCCCTCCGGGGGCGACCGCTTCCTTCACCACCGCCCACTCGCCCTCGAGACGATCTACGAGCTTGCTCGTCGACGAGAGGTTGAAGCGCCGCATCAGGGGGCGCCGGAAGAGGGCGAGGAACAGGACGGAGAGCACCGTGAACGCGAGCCACTCCGCCCAAGCGGGGCCGTACCACCCGAGCGCCTTCGCCGCGCCCACGAGGATCGCGCCGGCGCCGAAGAAGACGGCGAAGAAGCCGCCGGGAGTGGTGACCTCCGCCACCAGGAGGAAGAGACCGCCGAGCACCCAGATCCACCACGCCATGGCCCACCTCGCGGACGCGCTGCGGGCGTCAGGGTAGCACGGCAGGGGTCCGGCGGTTGGCGGGCGCGGGGGCGGCGGGGCGGCGAACCGGCATCGCGAAGCGCGCGTCGTCGAGCGGCGGGTTGACCTCGATCTTCCGGATGACGAGGCGCTGGCGCTCGGGGCTCCCCTTCGGCCCCACTTCGATCCGGTGCGGGAACACGAGGCCTTCCACTGAACGGTAGTCCCCGATCTCGGTCACGAACTCGACCTCGCGGCCGTCGAGGGTGCGCCGGTCCAGGGTCTGGACGACGAGGTGGGTCCTCGAGTCGAGGTGCATCGTGCGGGGCGGGCCGTCCTTCCCCCGCACGACGAGCTTCCACGTGTCGCCGCCCGGCAGCCGGTCGCGCCCCACCAGCTCGACCGCGTACCCCTTCGCCGTCGCGTCCACGAGCGGCGAGAGGTCCACGTCGGCCCCGGCGCGGGCCTCGGCGGCGTCGTCGGGATCCATCGGCCTCGGCCTCTCGCCCGGGAGCGGCAGCTGCTCCCAGGCCGTCCGGCCGTCCCAGGCGCGGATGCCCGTCTGCCCCTCGACGGTGAACTCGGTCCGCATCCGGCCCGGCCGCTTCAGCTCGAGCACGAAGGGGGCCGAGACGCCCGGCAGCTCCATCGTGCCGGTGAGCCGCAGGCTCTGCACCGAGCGCAGCTTCGCGATGCCGCCGCGCGCGTCGAGGTAGCGGCGCACGACGTCGTCCACGGTCTGGGCCGATGCCGAAGAGGCGACGAGCAGGGCCAGGATGGCGGCCACCGCTGCAATTCGGGGCCAGTGCGAGTTCCCGAGCAAGCGCTCCGACTTCATGCCCGCGCCGGGCCGTACACCCGGTCGAAATCCGCCGGGGCGTGCGCGTCGCTGCCGCGCGTGAAGAGCAGCCCGAGCGCGTCTCCCTCGGCGCGCAGGGACGCGGTGAAGCGCTCCGCATCCCCGTCTACGAACAGCTCCGGCGAGCTCGAGGCGTACGGGTAGTCGAGCTCGACCCCGTCCAGGCCCAGCGCGCGGAGCCCGCCCAGCCGCTCGAGGATCGGGAAGCCGTCCTTCCAGTAGTAGCCGGGGTGCGCGAGGACCGCTTTCCCCCCGGCGGCGTGGATCATCCCGATCGCTTCCGTCAGAGCCGGCTTGGGGACGACGACGCCGGTGCGCGCGTTCGCGTGGAACCACTCGCGGCCCTGCTCGTACGTGGCGAACCGGCCCCGCGCGACGAGCGGCCGGATGAAGTGGGGGCGCATCAGCGACTCGCGCCCCGGCACGAAGACCTCCTCCTCGGCGAGCGCGTCCGCGCCCAGGCGCTCGCGGACGAGAGCGAGCTCCCGCCGCGCCCTCTCGTGTCGGGCCCCGCGAACGGACCCGAGGTGGGCACGGAGGGCGGGCGCGCCGACGTCGAGCCCGAGTCCGAGGAGATGCACCTCGCGCCCGTCGAGGGCGGCGTCGAGCTCGATCCCGACCGTCAGCTCGACCCCCCGGCGGCGGGCCTCGGCGAACACCGCCCCGTCGCGCCAGAGATAGGCCCCGAGCGTGTCGTGGTCGGTGATCGCGAGCGCGCGCACGCCGTGGGAGGCCGCGCGGGCCACGAGCGCGCCGGGGTCCAGCTCCCCGTCGCTCGCGCTCGTGTGGAGGTGGAAGTCGGCTACCATTCGCTCGTCCACTATATCAGGGCGAACATGGACGATAAGCGGGCCCTCCTCGCCGCCACTCTCCTCCTCGCCGCCGGGCCGTTGCGGGCCGCGGCCGACACGTATCCGCGCCAGCCGGTGGACGTGCTGCACTACGACGTCTCGCTCTCCTTCGTGCCGGAGCTCGCCTACGAGGGCCGGACGCGCGTCGACGTGCGCCTGCTCGCGGAGGGCCTCACGGAGCTCCGGCTCGATCTCGACGGCCCCCACGTCGACCGGGTGAGCGTGCACGGCGAGCGGCTCGACTTCCGGCTCGACGCCGGCCGGCTGGTCGTCGCTCTCGCCCGGCCGCGGCACCGGGGCGAGATCGTGCCGGTCCTGGTCGAGTACCACGGGCGCCCCGACGGGAAGGGCCTCCGGGCCGGGAAGACGGCGCACGGCGACCCCACCCTCTTCGCCGACAACTGGCCGGAGAACGCCCGGCGCTGGATCCCCTCGATCGACCACCCCTCCGACAAGGCCACCGTGGACTTCACGGTCACCGCGGAGGACCGCTACGACGTCGTCGCCCCGGGACGCCTCGTCGAGACCCGGTCGCTCCACGACGGGCGGCGCACGACGCGCTGGAGCGAGGGCGTGCCGATCCCGACCTACTGCATGGTGATCGGTCTCGCCGAGTTCCAGGTGACCCAGATGGGAGCGGCCGACGGCGTTCCCCTCAGCTCCTGGGTCTTCCCCGAGGACGCGCCCGCCGCCGCGCGCCGGCTGGCGCGGTCGGCCCTCGTCCTCGAGCGCTTCTCCGACCTCGTCGCCCCCTTCCCCTACGAGAAGCTCGCCCACGTCCAGGCCTCGACCGCCTGGGGCGCGGTCGAGTACGCGAGCGCGGTCTTCTACTCGGAGAAGCACTTCCACGACGGGGACGCGTCGGACGGCGTCGTCGCCCACGAGCTCGCCCACCAGTGGTGGGGCGACTCGGTGACCCCGGCCGACTGGGACGACGTGTGGCTGTCCGAGGGCTTCGCCACCTACTTCCACGGGCTCTTCACCGAGAGCCTGGGCGGGGCTCCCGCGCTGCGCGAGCACATGGCGCGGGCGGCGTCGACCGTGCGGGAGGCGGGCGCGAAGAAGCCGGGGACCGTCGTCGACCCCGCGGTCACCGACCCCGCGGCGAAGCTCTCCGCCTTCACGTACCAGAAGGGGGCCTGGGTGCTGCACATGCTGCGGCGGAAGCTCGGTGACGACGCGTTCTTCCGCGGCCTGCGCGAGTACTACAGCGCCCACGCGGGCGCCACCGCGACGACGGAGGACCTGCGGCACGTCCTCGAAGTGGATGATCGGGTAGTCCGCCCAGGACCGCGTCGTGACGCGCGTGCGGTCGTAACGCACCGCCTCCATCAGCGTCCAGCTCGCCGACTGGATGATGCCGCCTTCGATCTGGTTGA
>JBGPQQ010000447.1:0-3501 GCA_041489115.1 Vicinamibacteria bacterium
CGCCGAGGCCCTTCTGAAGCTGCCCCGAGGGCTGGGGCGACCACAAGAGGTACTCCAGGCGAACCGTGTACTTCTCCGCCGCGGGGAGCTCCCCTCCGTGCGCCGGGGGCGCGAGGAGCGCGGCGAGAGCGAGCGATCCGGCGGCGAGGGGCGCGTGTCTCATCGACGGGCAGCGTAGCACGGGGTCCGGCCCGGTCGTGCGATCCCGGTCACTGTCCGGGGCACAAGCGATCGCGGACCAGGCGCCACAGGACCTCGGCCTCCCCCACCCGCAGCGCGCGCGTCAGGAGGAAGTAGAGCCCCACTCCGGCCGTCACCGGCACGAGACCCGTCACGAGCTGCGCCCCCAGGCCGCGCGTGCCGACGAGGCGCTCGAGGCCAGCGGCGGAGACCCAGGCCACCGCACCCATGGCGACGGCGGCCAGGAGCATCCGGGCGATCGGCCGGAAGAGACCGTGGCCGAAGAGGCCGCCCACGCGCCTCTCGAAGAGCCCCCCGAGGAGGCCCGCGTTCACCAGGGACCCGAGCGCCGTGCCGAGGGCGATCGCCCGGAAGCCGAGCCCCGCGTGGCACGCCAGGATCACCAGCAGGTTCGTCGCCACCGCGGACACGCTGGCGAGAAGCGGGATGCGCGGCGCATTCAGGGCGTAGAAGGCGGGGGCCAGGATCTTGACCCCGGTGTAGCCGACGAGGCCGACCGAGTACACCAGGAGGGCCGTCGCCGTCGCCTGCGTGTCCGCGGCGGTGAATCGGCCCCGCTCGTAGAGGAGACGCACCACTGGCACTCCCAGCGCCATCAGACCGGCCGTCGCCGGCACGGTCAGGTAGGCCAGCATCGAGAGCGACTGGCGGAGCGTGTTGCGGAGCCCCTCCATGTCCCCCTCGGCGGCCCGCCGGGCGAGCCCCGACGTCGCTATCGTGCCGAGGGCGACGCCGAAGAGGCCGATCGGCAGGTAGAGCAGGCGGAAGGCGTAGTCCAGCCACGACACCGCGCCGGGCTGCTCGGAGGCGAACCGGCTGCTGACGAAGATGTTGACCTGCACGGCGGCGAGGCCGACCGTGGCCGGGGCCATGAGCCTCGCCATCCGGAGGAGACCGGGGTCGCGCAGCGCCCACTCCGGCCGGAAGCGCCACCCGAGACGGCGCAGCGACGGGACCTGGACGGCGAACTGGGCCAGCCCTGCGAGCAGGGTGCCGAGGGCCCACCCGATCACCACCTGATCGAGGGGCAAACCCAGGCCCCAGAGCAGTGCCGCCCAGAGGATTGCCACGAGGTTGAAGAGCGCCGGCGAGAGGGCCGGGACGCCGAACCGCTCCTCGGCGTTCAGCATCCCCATCGCAACCGCGGCGAAGGAGACGAGCAGCAGGAACGGCATCATGACGCGGGTCAGGAGGACGGTCAGGCCCGCCTTTCCGGGCTGGTCGTCGAACCCCGGGGCCAGTGCCGAGACGAGCGGCCACGCCAGCAGGATCGCCACGACGACGAGGCTGCCGAGGAGGACGGCCAGCAGGGTCAGGACGCGGTTGGCGAGCGCGAACGCCGCTTCCCGGCTCTCCTGCTTCTGCACCCGGGTGTAGGTCGGGACGAACGCGGCGGAGAGCGCGCCTTCCGCGAAGAGGTCCCGCAGGAGGTTCGGGATCCGGAAGGCGATCCGGAAGGCGTCCGAGTGGTGGCCGGCCCCGATGAGGGCGGCGAAGACGACCTCGCGGACGAGGCCGAGCACGCGGGATACGAGGGTCATGGCCGCCACGAGCCCCGCGGCCCGCGCGATCCGGGCTTTCTCCGACCCCGTCTTGACCTCCGTGCTCGAGCCCACTAGACTAGAGTTTTGTTCGCGTTAGGAGGAGAAGAAGAGTGGCACACCACGCGTCGGCCCGGAAGCAGATGCGGCAGGGCGAGAAGCGCCGGGCCCGCAACCGCAAGACCGTCTCCCAGCTCAAGACCCAGGTGAAGAAGCTCCGCGCCGCCATCGCCGAAGGGAACACCGAGGCCGCGAAGAAGCTCCTCCCCGGGACGGTGGGCGAGATCGACAAGGCCGCGAAGAAGGGCATCGTGCACGACAACGCCGCCTCGCGGTACAAGAGCCGGCTCGCGCGCAAGGTCACCGCCCTCGGCCCGGCGAAGTAGGCCGTCCCTCTCCCCGGCACGACTCCGCCACCGCGGCGACAAGCGCCGTCGCGGCCTCCGCTCCCCTCTTCATCCGACGGTCCGCGCGGCCGAGGGCCGTGAGAGCCCGCCGCAGGTCCGCCTCGCTCCAGCGCCGGGAGGCTTCCAGCAGCGCGTCGAGCTTGAACAGCATGTTCGGCGGGAGCAGCTTCGCCCCGATCTCGGCCCGCGCCACGCGGGCCTCGCGCATGGCCAGGGCCCCGCGGACCTGCCGCAGCGACCGGTGCAGCGTGGAGAGGATCCGCAGCCCCTCCTCGCCGTCGCCCAGCAGCCGCTCGACGAGCTCGAGGCTCGCGGACACGTCCCGGCTCGCGAGGGCGTCGCTCAGCAGGTACAGGGGCTGCCCGAGCCCGCGGCCCAGCACGGCGGCCACGTCGTCCGCCGAGATGTCCCGGCGTCCCCCGGCGAAGGCCTCCAGCTTGTCCACCTCGCCCATCAGGCGACGGAGGTCCTGCCCCACCTCGGCGAGCAGCTCGCCGAGCGCGTCCGGGGCGAACCGGAGCCCCCGGTCCCGCAGCTCTTCCTCGACGTGCGCCCGCAGGGCCCGCCCCTTCTTCGGCGCCGCGTCGAGGACGGTCGCCTTCGGGAGGAGCTTCTTCCACGCGCTCCGTCGCCGGTCCGGTTTCGAGGCGAGCAGGACGAGCGTCACGTCCGGCGAGGGATCCTCCACGTAGGCGGCGATCGCGTCCTCGTCGCCCTTGAGCTGGTCGGCCCGGCGCACGACGATCGCCCGGCGGGTCACGAAGAGCGACCCCGTGCGGGCGGCGCCCGTGACGTCCTCCCACTTCTTCTCGTCGCCGTAGAGGACTTGGAGCGCTTCCTCGCGGTCCTCGCCGATGGCCGCAGCCAGGATCCTCTCGAGGGCCTCCTCCGCGAGGTACGTGTCCTCCCCGACGATCGCCTGGATCGGGCCGGGGCGGGCAGCGCGGGCCATCCGGGGCTAGAACGCCTCCAGCATGGCCGCCACGAGGCTGCGGGCGAAGGCCGAGGAGAGGCGCTCAATCGACTGCTCCTCCCGGTCGAAGTACGTCCCGGCCTTCTCGCCCATGTCGTACTCGTCGCGCTGCGAGAAGGCGTCGTTCGCCCAGATCGGCTCCTTCTGCCCGATCTTGCGGTACACGACGCTCGCGGTGAGCGAGATGGCGTAGCGGGAGGCCTGGGTCGAGCCCGGGTTGCCGGAGAAGCTCACCGGCAGCACGTTCCAGGACTGGATCTCGCCCTCGACCACGGCGTCCACGTTCGTGGCCTCCCTCACCACCGTGAACCGCCCCCGCTTCAGCAGCTCCTCCATCACCGCCTGGGTGACGCGCACGTCGAGGCCCAGCTTGCCGGAG
>JBGPQQ010000448.1:0-3498 GCA_041489115.1 Vicinamibacteria bacterium
CGCGGTGACCCCCCGCGCCTTCGCGGTCCGGGGCGGGATCACGGTCGTCGAGGGCCGCAACTTCACCCCCGGCCTCGACGAGGTGATCGTCGGGAGGAAGCTCACCAGCCGGATCAAGGGCCTCGAGCTCGGCGGCGACGTGAAGTACCAGCAGAAGCGCTTCCGGATCGTGGGACTCTTCGAGTCCGCCGGCGGGGCCTTCGAGAGCGAGGTGTGGGGCGACTACGACACCTTCGCCGCGATCTTCCAGCGCGGGGCGGGGAGCAACTCGCTGGTCGTCCGCATGAAGGACCCGGCCACCATTCCCGAGCTCGACCGCTGGATCCGTGCCCAGCCCCAGATGCAGCTGCAGGCGGTCAACGAGAGGAAGTACTACGAGGACCAGGCGGGCCCGCTGGCGAAGACGCTCCAGGGCCTCGCCAGCTTCGTGGCGGTCGTGATGGGGATCGGCGCCGTCTTCGGGGCCATCAACACCATGTACGCGATCGTGGCCGCCCGCACGCGCGAGATCGGGACGCTGCGCGCCCTCGGCTTCTCCCGCCGCGCGATCCTCGCCTCGTTCGTGATCGAGTCGGTGATCCTGGCCGCGATCGGAGGGGCGGTCGGGTGCCTCCTGGCCTTCCCGATGAACGGCTTCGCGACCGGCACCGGGCAGACCCAGAGCTTCAGCGAGATCGCCTTCGCGTTCCGCATCACGCCGGGGATCGTTCTCACCGGGATGGTCTTCGCGGTCGTGATGGGGATCCTGGGCGGCCTGCTGCCGGCGCTCCGCGGAGCCCGGCTGCCCATCACCTCGGCCTTGCGCGAGGGGTGACGACAGGGGCTTCATGATCCGCCGAGCCCTCGCCTCTTTCCTCCTGCTCGTGGCCGCGGCCGCGTGCACCGACCGCGACGCACCGCGGCCCGTCCCCGTTCCCGATCAGCAGCCCGCGGGAGACGCCCGGCCCCTCTCGAGCCGCGAGGCGATTCCACCGCCCCCGTCCGTTCCTGGCGCGGTGGCCGATCCCGACGACCCGGCCGAGCCGGGGATCTCCGACCTCGCGCGCCTCGCCCGCTACGTCTTCCGGACGATGCAGCGGCACGGGGAAGTCTGCCCCTTCGACAACCCGCTCCGCGACCCGCTGCACTTCGCCCTGGAGATCGAGGTGAAGGGCGGGAGGATGACTCGCGTGGGCGTGGGGCACGTGGGCGTCGAGCCGGCGGGAGCCAGCGAGGCGCGGACGCTCGCCGCGGCGCAGTGGCCGCGCGCGCTCACGACCTACTTGACCTGCCTGGAGCCGCACCTGAAGGCGGTGACGATGGCTCCTTCGCCCGCCGACGGGGTCTACGAGCCGGTCTACACCTTCGGCGGGCGGGAGACGGGCCAGCCCGCGCCCTGATCCGAGCGTCCCCGCCACGACACCACGATCACCGGTCGGGTCCCTTCGGGGTCAGGGCGTCCCCGAGGAAGCGCAGGCTCTTCTCCAGGCGCACGCGCACGAACTCGTAGCCGTGGTCGCCGGGGGGCAGCTCGAACGCGTGCGCGATCCCGCGCTCGTCGAGGATCCGGTGCAGCTCGCGGTGGCCGTTGGCGAGCCCGTACCGGTCCTCGGCGCCGCAGTCGACGAAGAGGGCAGGGACCGCCTTCGGACCGACCTTTCGCGCCCAGACGAGCGGGTCGCTCTCGGCCCAGAGGGTGGGGTCGATCGGGTCGCCGAACACCTTGTTGAAGGAGGCCATGTGCCAGCGTCCGGCGCCCTGCTCGGCCGAGGGGATGCGCTCGAGGAGCATCGCGCTGTGGGTGGCCACGGCGGCGACGAGGCCGGGCCGGTCGAACGCGACGTGCAGCGCCGCGTAGCCGCCCATGGAGACGCCCAGGAGCGCGCGCCCCTTCCGGCCGGGGACGACGCGGTAGGTGGCCTCGACGTGCGCGACGAGGTCCTTCGTCACCATGTCCTCGTAGCGCCCGCCCGGGGTGTTCACGAAGAAGGAGTTGCCTCCGTCCACCGCCACGACGAGGAACTCCGGCACGGCCCCGCTCGCCCGGAGCTGCGCCAGGATGGGCGCGAGTCCACGCCGCTCCCAGAAGCCGGAACCCTCGAAGAGACCGTGGAGCGCGTACACCACCGGGTACTTCCGGCCGCCCGAGCCGTCGTACGAGGGCGGGACGTCGACCACGTACGAGACCTCGCGGCCGAGGGCTTCGGACCGGAACGTGCCGGGGCGAACCTCGGCGGCCGCAGGCTGCGCCGCCAGTGCGAGGAAGCCCGCGAGCGAGGCCCGGAGGGAAGCGGTGAATCTCATGAAGGACATCTTAGCCACTGGCCTCGCGCGCGAGGTGGCCTTTCACCTTCGCGAGGACCGCGTCGAAGGAGCGGGGGGTGAGGCGTCCGGTGAAGGTGTTCTGCTGGGAGACGTGGTAGGAGCAGAAGAGCCGCACGCCGTCGCCGAGGTCGTGGGTCGCGCCGTGGCCGAACTCGAGCCGCCGGGGCAGCGGTCGGTCGGTCTCGCACAGCATCGCCAGGAAGCCGTCCATGGCGATGCGGCCGAGGACGAGGACGGCCCGCAGGTCCGCCAGGAGCGCCCACTCGCGGGCGAGGTACTCGCGGCAGCGCGAGATCTCGGCCGGGGTCGGCTTGTTGGCGGGCGGCGCGCAGCGCGCGACCGGCGTGATGTAGCAGTCGCGCAGGCGCAGGCCGTCGTCGCGCCCGATCGACTCGGGCTGGCTGGCGAAGCCGGCGCGGTGGAGGGCGGCGAACAGGAAATCGCCCGAGCGATCGCCGGTAAAGACGCGGCCGGTCCGGTTGCCGCCGTGCGCGGCGGGGGCGAGCCCCACCACCAGCAGCCGTGCCTGCGGGTCGCCGAAGCCGGGGACGGGGCGCCCCCAGTACGCTTGGTCCTGAAAGCGCTTCACTCTCGTCCGCGCCACCTCGCGGCACCAGCGCCGCAGGCGCGGGCAGCGCTCGCAGTGGACGACCTCGCGGCTCACCCTCGCCAGGCTGTCGGCCATGGGGGATGGGTCAGCCTTCCGTGCCGGTGGCCTTCTCGATGTCGGCCCCGGCCTTCGGCTCCGCGGCCGCGCCCTTCGCGGCGAGGCTGGCCTTGAGCGCCTCCATGAGGTCGATGATCTGCGCGCGCGGCGCCTCGGGGGCGGCGGTGATCTCCTGCCCCTCGACCTTCTTCTGGATCGCCTCGTGGTAACGCTTCCTGACCTCGTCCTCGTAGTTCTCGGGGTGGAACTCGTCGGAGGCGATCTGCTCGACGAGCTGCACCGCGAGCTTGAGCTCGGCCTCCTTCACCTCGGCGTCGTCGATCGGCACCTCGGAGATCGGGCGCACCTCGTCCTTGTAGAGGAGCTGCTGCATGACGAGGCCGTTCTCGACCGGGCGGATCATCACGAGGTACTGCTTGCCGCGCGCCGCCCACTTGGCGAGCGCCGCGCGCCCCGTCTGCTTCATCGCCTCGTTGAGGAGCCGGTACGCCTTCTCGCCGCCCTTGTCGGGCCCGAGGTAGTACGCC
>JBGPQQ010000449.1:0-3488 GCA_041489115.1 Vicinamibacteria bacterium
CGGACTGGCCGAGCCCGCAGGGGGCGCGATGGGAGCCGGCGTGACGCCGGCGAGGGCGAGTCTGCGGGCGACCCGCACCGGTTCGCCCTTCACGGAAGCGGTGGCCCGTCGGCCGTCCGGAGCCCACGCGCCGGCCGCGGGTGGCATGGCGACGACGGTGGGCGCGGGCGGCGCCGTCGTCAGCGAGAGGCCCGGCCACGTCGGTACGAGCGGCAACGGCGCGATGGGCGGCGTCACGAGCTTGACGAGAGCGAGGAGCCACAAGCCGTGGACCACGGCCTGCCGGCGGACCGTGCGGGAGGCGGCCCAGGCGAGGAGCGCGATCAGGCCGGCGGCCCCGGCGTTCGTGAGCAGGAGAAGGAGGGGATCGTCCATGGCTCAGTCCTTCCGGGCCAGGCTGTCCACCAGCCGCCGGAGCTCCAGGAGCTCGTCCCGGGAGAGCCGCCCCGCGCTCACGAGATGGGTGAGGAGCGGCGTGAGCGAGCCGTCGCAGAGCTGCTCGGCGGTGTCCCGCAGGCGGCGAGCCACCAGGTCCTCGCGCTGCACGCGCGCGCTGAAGACGTTCTGGCGGCCCTCGCTCCGGTGCGTCACGTAGCCCTTGTCCTCGAGACGCTCGAGCAGCTTCTGGACCGTCGCGTACTCCGAGGTGCCGCCGCCAGGGTAGAGGCGGTCGGCGAGCGCGCGGATGGTGGCCGGGCCGTCTTCCCAGAGGCCGCGCAGGACGTCCAGCTCGGCGTCGGTCACGTCCTGGGGGCGTCGGGCCATCGTCGTCCTCCCGTCTCCGGCGGATATCAGACGCGTTGTCTTTGAAGCTAAGACGCCATGTCTGATTTGTCAAGGCGAAAGCGCGTCCAGGCGATTGGACACGGCCGGTCACTCCACGCGGAACGTCTGCTCACCGGGCTGCAGGGTGCGGGTCAGGCCGCGCCAGGCGAACTCGCCGGTGAGCCCCGGCGGGAGGGTGACCTTCGCCTCGAGCGCTCCGCCGTCGCGGCGGTAGGAGACGGAGATCGGGCCGCGGGGGTGGGGCATCGTGGCCTCGAGACGACCCAGCGTTCCGAGGTGCGGCTCGACGCGTACCGTCCGGAACCCGGCCGAGCCTGGCTTGAGACCCGCCACCGTGCGCAGCAGGTCGTAGTTCGGGTGAGCGCTCCACGCGTGGCAGTCGGAGCGAACGGCCGCGTCGGGGATCTCGGCGAACGTGCTGAGCCCCACGTCGAGCATCTCCCGCCACGGCTCGAGCTCCGGCAGGTAGCGCTCGCCCTCGCCCAGCTTCTCGAGCACGCGCGCCAGGTAGAAGCGGAAGTAGACGCTGGCGAGCGCGACGCCGCCGGGGCCGGTCGCCGCCGCCGACTTGATGGACGGGCGCGGCATGGCGAGGAGGCGATCGAGCACGGCCTTCTCCTGCCCGGCCGGCACCGCGCCGGCGAGGAGCGCGAGGATGTTGGCCTGCTGGCTGAAGCGGCGCTTCGCCGGCGTGTCGGCCATGAGGCCGCGGCCGCCGTCCCAGGCGAGCCGGCGGACCGCCTCGGCTACCGCGTGAGCCCGCTGGCGGTGGCGCGCGGCCCGCTCGGGCTCGCCGAGAGCGGCCTCGAGGTCGGCCGCCTCGCCGAGCGCGAGGGCGAGCTGGAGCGAGACGGCCACGGAGCCGCCGTCCGGGTCCTGCGGCGGGACGCCGGCTTCGAAATCCTCGCACCAGTCCACGAAGTTCCACCAGGGTAGGCGGCCGAGGAGACCGTCCGGGCGGAGCCGCTCGGTGAACCAGTCGAGCACCGTCCGCGTGCCGGCGAGGTGGCTCCCGACGAAGGCAGGGTCGTCCCGCCACGTCCAGTAGTCGTGGACCATCCCGACCCAGAGGAGCGAGAACGGCGGGATGAACTGCTGCGGCGCGCTCGGGTACCGGCTGAACGTGATCCCCTCGGAGCGGCGCGAGCGCTCGAAGCTCTCGATGGCCTGCCGCGCCAGGCGATCGTCGCCGGCGACGGTATACGAGATGAGCGCCTGGATGCGGGTGTCCCCCACGTACTGGAGCTGCTCGTAGTAGGGGCAGTCCACGTAGGTCTCGTGCGCGCAGGAGCGCGCCGTGCGCCAGCCCACCTCCCAGAGGCGAGCGAGGGTCGCGTCGCCCGCGTCGAAGCGGGCGCGCTCTTCGAAGGGGTAGCCAGTGAAGTGGGCGGAGAGCCGGTCGAGGGTGAGCGGCTCGCCGGCCGTCTCGACGTCGATCTTCAGGTAGCGCCACGTCCGCCACCACAGCGGGTGGAAGACGCGCCCGGAGCCGCCGTCCGGAAGGACCTCGTCCTCGTAGCCGACGAAGCGCTTGCCATCGGAATCGTCGCGGTGACCCTTGAGCCACCGCTCGCCGGGCTCGAGCAGCGCTTCCTGGTAGCCGATGCGGATCCTGGCTCCGCGCCCGCCGGAGAAGGCGAGCTCGGGATAGGCGGTCACGAGCGTCTTTCGGTCGAGGAGGAGCGTGGCGCTCGAGCCCGCGGGGATGCGAGCCGCGCCCGTCTCCGGGACCCCCTCCACCGTGGCACCCTCGGTCTTCACGACTTTTCCCGCCGCGACCGGCCGGTATTCCATCGGCGGCAGCTCGTCGGGCACGAGCAGCCGGCCGTCGGGCGTCAGCTCGTAGCCGGGGCCCTCGGCGATGGTGCGCGGGGTGGCCGGCGCCGACACGACCGCCGACGACCAGCGCCCGGCGGCGGCGCCGGGCGCGGGCAGGGCCGCCCAGTCCCAGTCGTACCCCGCCGCGTCGAGCCGTTCGCCCGGGCCCACGACGACGTACTGCTTCTGGCCCTCGCGGAGCGCCTTCATGCCCTCTGGCCACGGCTGGTGACCCGGCTCCGGGGCGCACTCCCACGAGGCGTCGGTGTTCACGGCCTGCTCGCCGGCGCCGTCACCCTGTACCACAAAGCCCGTGCGATCGGTGATCTGCGCCGCCGGGGCTTGCGTCCCGAAGTTCCAGACGACGGCCGAAAGCAGGTTGCGGCCCGCCTTCAGGAAAGGAGCGAGGTCGAACGTCTCGAAGCGCCAGAAAAGGACGTCGCCGCGGGACGGGCCGATGCCGACGCGCCGGCCGTTCACGTGCAGGACGAAGCGCTGGTCGGCGCTCACGTGGACGACGAAGCGAGATGGAACGGCGGCCAGCTCGACGACCTTTCGGAAGCGGAAGACGCCGGCATCGCGCTCGGGCGCGCCGGGGCACGCGATCCAGAAGCCAGTCCAGCGGCGCTGCAGGACCGCATCCGAGATCGGCAGCCCGCTGCCGGAGGTGGCCGCCGACAGGGGGGCGGCGGCGAGAAGCGCGGCGGCGAGGACGAGGTGGAAACGAGCGGGCATGGACAACTCCTCCTGGCCTGTCATCCCGAAGGACATCGATGGGACGGGTCCCGAGGGATCCGCCGAGATTGTGGATCCCTCGTCGTCCGACTCAGTCGCTGCTCCTCGGGATGACACGGCTACTTCCGGCGGATCGTGTACACGGCGTC
>JBGPQQ010000450.1:0-3485 GCA_041489115.1 Vicinamibacteria bacterium
ACCACCCGGCCCCCGCCTACTACCCCGCCATCCCCCACCGCATCGCCGCCACCTACGCCTCGCGCGTGCGCGAGCCGCGCCCCGAGGCGGTCGTGATCGACCTCTCCGGCGACCTGCGCCTTCCGACCGCCGAGAGCTACAAGCAGTGGTACGGCCACGAGCACAAGGCGCCGCACCTGATCGGCCAGGCGGTCTTCGGATTGTGCGAGGCGTACCGGGACCGCCTCCGCGGCGCCCGGCTGGTGTCGAACCCGGGCTGCTACGCCACGTCGGTGCTGCTGCCCCTGATCCCGCTCCTGCGCGAGAACCTCATCGACCCGGCCGACATCGTGGCCGACGCGAAGAGCGGCGCCACCGGCGCGGGTCGCGCGCTGCGCGAGGACCTCCTCTTCTGCGAGCTGGCCGAGGACTTCTCGGCATACGCGCCGGGCCGAACGCACCCGCACGTGGGCGAGATCGAGGCGGTGCTGGCCGATCGGACCGGGCAGCGCGTCGAGCTGACCTTCTGCCCGCACCTGCTGCCGGTGAAGCGCGGGATCCTGACCGCGCTCTACGTGAAGCCGAGGGCCGACCTCGCCGAGCTCAAGCGCGCGCTGAAGGCCGCCTACGACGCCACGGCCTTCGTCCACGTGATGGACGGCGCGCCGCCCCGCCTCTCCGACGTGGTGGAGACGAACGACTGCCGCATCTCCATGCACGCGGCCGCCACCGGCCGCGCCGTCGTCTTCTCGGCCCTCGACAACCTCGTGAAGGGCGCGGCGGGACAGGCCATCCAGAACCTGAACCTCGTCATGGGCTGGCCGGAGGCCGAGGGCCTGACGTCGGCCTTCGCCCCCCCCCCGAACGGCCTCCCGGCTTCCGGGGGCAAGCCCCCTTCGAATGGCCTCCCGATGTCCGGGGGCAAGCCGGCGGGAGCCGCCTCGTGAGCGTCCGGGTCTACAAGGTCGGCGGCCCCGCGCTCGAGGACCCCGGGCTCGTCGGGCCCCTGGCCGACGAGGTGCGGCGCGGCGACGGTCCGGCCGTCCTCGTGCACGGCGGGGGCCGCGCGGTGGACCGGTTGCTCAGGGCGCTGCAGATCGAGTCGCGCTTCATCGACGGCCGCCGCGAGACGTCACCCGAGGCGATGAAGGTCGTGGAGATGGTGCTGTCCGGCGCCGCCAACAAGGCGCTGGCCGCCGGCCTCACCGCCGCCGGGGTGCCCGCGATCGGCCTCTCGGGGCGGGACGGGGGCCTCATGCGGGCGAAGCTCGCGCCCGACCTCGGCCGCGTGGGCACACCGGAGCGCGTGGACCCGGCGCCCCTCCGCGCCCTTTGGGCCGCGGGCTTCCTGCCGGTGGTTTCGCCCGTGGCGAACGGCCCCCTCGGGGAAGCCGTGAACGTGAACGCCGACGAGGCCGCGCTCGGCATCGCCCGTGCCGTGGGGGCGACGACGCTCGTCTACCTCTCCGACGTGGACGGCGTGCGCATCGGAGAGCGGACCGCGGAGACGCTCACCCCCGAGGAGACGCGGCGGTGGATCGACGACGGGACGATCGCGGGCGGGATGGCCCTCAAGGTGCGCGTCGCCCTCGAGGCCTCGGCCGCCGGCATCCCGGAGGTGGTGATCGCGGGCAAGGCCCGGCTCCTGGGCCAGTTCCCCGGCACGCGCATCATGGCCGTCGTGCCGGCCCGCGAGGTGAATCGATGACGAGCGCTCTTCTCCCCATCTACGACCGCGACATCACCCTCGTGAAGGGCAAGGGGTCACGCCTCTGGGACAAGGACGGCCGCGAGTGGCTCGACTTCGCGGCCGGCATCGCGGTCAACGGCTTCGGCTACGGCGACCGGAAGATCGTGGCCGCGATCAAGAAGCAGGCGGAGACGCTCATCCACGCGAGCAACCTCTTCCACACGGAGCCCGGGAGCGCGCTCGCGGAGCGCCTGGTGAAGCTCGCCTTCCCCGCGAAGGTCTTCTTCACGAACTCGGGGACCGAGGCGTGGGAGGGGGCGATGAAGTTCGCCCGCCGCATCGGGAAGGAGCAGGGGCGGATCGAGTACGTCGTCTTCGAGCACTCGTTCCACGGCCGCTCGATGGGCGCCCTCTCCACCACCTGGACCGCGAAGTACCGCGAGCCCTTCGAGCCGCTCGTGCCCGGGGTGCGCTTCCTCCCGCGGAACGACCTCGCGGCGGTGGCGGCGGCGGTCGGGGAAAAGACGGCGGCGGTGATGATCGAGCCGGTCCAGGGCGAGGGCGGGATCTGGCCCGCGACGCCGGAGTTCCTGAAGGGCCTCGAGGCGATCTGCCGCGAGCGGGGCGCGCTCCTCGTCTTCGACGAGATCCAGTGCGGCCTCGGGCGCACCGGGAAGATGTTCGCGTTCCAGCACTCGGGGGTCGTGCCCGACATCCTCACCCTCGCCAAGCCCCTCGCGGGCGGCCTGCCGATGGGGGCGATCCTCCTGAAGGAGTCGCTCGCGGGCGCCCTCAAGGTGGGTGACCACGGCACGACCTTCGGCGGGAACCCCGTGTGCGCCGCGGCGGCGCTCGCGGTGCTCGACCACCTCGAGGAGCCCGGCTTTATCGACGACATCGGCGCCCGCGGGCTCTACCTCGTTCGCGGCCTGAAGAAGCTGGCGAGGAAGCACAAGGGGGCGATCGCCGAGGTCCGGGGCCTCGGCCTCATGATTGGCGTGGAGTTCCGCGGCGAGGTGGCGCCGGTCCTGAAGGGCCTGAAGGAGAAGGGCATCCTGGCGGTGAAGGCGGGCGACAAGGTGCTGCGGCTCCTGCCCCCGCTCGTCGTCAAGCGGGGCGAGATCCGGCAGCTGCTGGCGGCGCTCGACGAGGTGCTGGCGACAAGCGCCGGCGCGCCCATCGGAGGGGTCAGGTCTTGAACTGAGGCGTTTTCGGACCCATGAGCAGATTCAAGACCTGACCCCCGTGGACGGCCACGGCCTGAGCGCGAGCGGTTACGATTCGCGAGAAGCGAAGGGGAGCGGACGACGATGGGCAACGCGAAGGGCGACGTCAAGAAGGTCGTGCTGGCCTACTCGGGCGGCCTCGACACCTCGATCATCATCCCCTGGCTCAAGGAGCACTACGGCGGGGCCGAGGTCATCGCCTTCTGCGGCGACGTGGGACAGGGCGACGACTACGCGGCCGTGACGAAGAAGGCGCTCAAGACCGGCGCCAGCAAGTGCATCGTCAAGGACCTCCGCGAGGAGTTCGTCCGCGACTACTGCTACAAGGCGCTCTCCGCCGACGCCGTCTACGAGGACCGCTACCTCCTCGGCACCGCGCTCGCGCGTACGCTCCTCGCCTACCACCAGGTCCAGGTGGCCATCAAGGAGAAGGCCGACGCCCTCGCCCACGGGGCCACCGGAAAGGGCAATGACCAGGTCCGCTTCGAGGTGACCTACGGCGCCTTCGCCCCGCACATGAAGGTGATCGCGCCTTGGCGGGAGTGGACGATCCGCTCCCGCGAGGACGCCCTCGACTACGCGCGGAAGCA
>JBGPQQ010000451.1:0-3485 GCA_041489115.1 Vicinamibacteria bacterium
CAAAGCGGGGACAGCGCCGGCGGTGCCCAGGGGGACGGAGACGATCCTCCTCGTCGAGGACGAGGAGGCTTTGCGGGCGCTCGCGCGGGAGCTCCTGGAGTCGCTCGGCTACACGGTCCTGGAGGCGGGGCACGGTGCCGAGGCCCTGGAGCTGAGCGCGGCCCACGAGGGCCGTATCGACCTGCTGATGACCGACCTGGTCATGCCGCACGTCGGCGGGGGAGACCTCGCGACGCGGATCGCCGCCGCTCGGCCGGGGACCCGCATCCTCTTCGTTTCGGGCTACACCGAGGACGGCGGCCTCCGGGAGAAGCTTCCGACGAGCCGCGTGGGGTTCCTGCAGAAGCCCTACTCGGCGGCCGCTCTCGGGGAGAGGATCCGCCGGCTCCTGGATCGGTCCTAGAGGCGCGTGGGAGCCGTGCAGAGCGTGTTCGACTCGCGCCGCCTGGACGTTCATCACCCCACATTCGCCGTCATGTTGAGCCATTTGGCTCGGTTGGCCGTTGCCAAGAGTTGGCTATAGCCGCCACGCGCTTCGGCCCGAATCCCCCCTGGGCCGGTCAGCTTTCGCTTCGTCCGGACCTCGCCCGGCGCCATCCAGTGGAGAATGGTGTGCTGGCCCGTTGCCCGCGGAGGTGATTAGCGGGATGGCCCGTCTCGAGGACCTGACGAAAGGCGCGCAAGTCAAAGGCATCCGCCCCGACGGCCCCGTCGAGGTCCTCGACGCCAGGTGGCACGGAGCCAACGCCCTCGAGCTGACCTACAAAGCCCCCGACGGCAAGCCCGCCAACGAGCTGCTATTCCGCGACAGGGAAGCGAGCCTTGAGGTCACCACCAAAGGCCCCGCCTGGAGCTTCGACGCGGACGGCGCCCTCTTCCGGCTTGTCGCCGAGGCCTACCGCATCCGACTCGCCTACCTCTTCGATCCGCTCCTGGCCGTCCACACAAGCCTCGTTCAGCCCCTGCCGCACCAGATCCTGGCCGTCTACCAGGAGATGGTGCCGCGGCAGCCGCTGCGCTTTCTGCTGGCCGACGACCCCGGCGCCGGCAAGACCATCATGGCCGGTCTCCTCATCAAGGAGCTGATCGCCCGCGGCGATCTCAAGCGCTGCCTCGTCGTCTGCCCCGGCGCGCTCGCCGAGCAGTGGCAGGACGAGATGAACGAGAAGTTCCAGCTCCCCTTCGAGATCCTCACGAACGACAAGCTCGAGGCCGCCCGCACCGGGAACTGGTTCCAGGAGAACGACCTCGTCATCGCTCGGCTCGACAAGCTGAGCCGCAACGAGGATGTCCAGGCCAAGCTCGAGATGACCGAGTGGGACCTCGTGATCGTGGACGAGGCCCACAAGATGTCGGCCTCCTTCTTCAGCGGGGAAGTGAAGGAGACCAAGCGCTACAAGCTCGGCAAGCTGCTCGGCCGCCTGACCCGGCACTTCCTCCTGATGACCGCGACGCCCCACAATGGCAAGGAGGAGGACTTCCAGCTCTTCCTGGCTCTGCTCGACGCGGACCGGTTCGAGGGCCGCTTCCGCGATGGCGTCCACGTGATCGACCCGTCCGACCTCATGCGTCGCCTCGTCAAGGAGTCGCTCCTCAAGTTCGATGGGACGCCGCTCTTTCCCGAGCGAAGGGCCTACTCACCGACGTACAAGCTGTCCGAAGCCGAGGCCCGCCTCTACAAGGAAGTAACCGACTACGTCCGCGAGGAGTTCAACCGCGCCGACAAGCTCGAGGAAGGGCGAAAGGGCACGATCGGCTTTGCCCTCACGATCCTGCAGCGGCGGCTGGCGAGCTCACCCGAGGCCATCTACCAGTCCCTCAAGCGGCGCCGAGAGCGGCTCGAACGGCGCCTCGCCGAAGAGGAACTGCTGAAGCGCGGCGCACAAGCAGTCATCGAAACGGCAACGGCGCTTCCGGCCTTCACGCAAGACGACATCGACGACCTCGAAGACGCGCCCGAAGGCGAGCTGGAAGAGGCCGAGGAGCAGATCGTCGATCAGGCGACCGCGGCCCGCACCGTCGCCGAGCTGCAAGCCGAGATCGCCATCCTCACCGGCCTCGAAGCCCTCGCTTTCAAGGTCCGCCACAGCAACACCGACAAGAAGTGGGAGGAGCTGCGGAGCCTGCTCCAGAACCAGGGCGAGATGTTCGACCAGCACGGCCACCGCCGGAAACTCGTCCTCTTCACGGAGCACCGCGACACCCTGAACTACCTCGCTGACAAGATCGCCAGCCTGCTCGGCCGGCCCGAGGCCGTGGTCACCATCCACGGCAGCATGGGTCGCGACGACCGCCGCAAGGCCCAGGAGCGCTTCACCCAGGACAAGGAGGTCGAGATCCTCGTCGCCACCGACGCGGCGGGGGAGGGCATCAACCTCCAGCGCGCCCACCTGATGGTCAACTACGACCTCCCCTGGAACCCCAACCGCATCGAGCAGCGCTTCGGCCGCATCCACCGCATCGGCCAGACCGAGGTCTGCCACCTCTGGAACCTCGTCGCCGAGGAGACCCGCGAGGGCGACGTCTTCAAGCGCCTCTTCGAGAAGATCGAGCAGCAGCGCGCGGCCCTGGGCGGCGGCGTCTTCGACATCCTCGGCAAGCTCTTCCAGGAGAAGCCGCTCCGCGAGCTGCTCATCGAGGCCATCCGCTACGGCGACGCGCCCGAGGTAAGGGCGCGCCTCTTCCAGGCCGTGGACAACCTCGCCGACCGCCAGCGCTGCCAGGACCTCCTCGAAGAGCGCGCCCTGGCCCGCGACAGCATGGACGCCGCCGCCGTCCGAAAGATCCGCGAGGACATGGAGCGGGCCGACGCCCGACGCCTCCAACCCCACTTCATCGCCAGCTTCTTCCTCGAAGCCTTCCGGCGCCTCGGCGGCACCGTCCACGAGCGCGAGAGCAAGCGCTACGAGATCACGCGCGTCCCCGCGGCCATCCGCAGCCGCGACCGCCAGATCGGCCGGGGCAGCCCCGTCCTCGACCGCTACGAGCGCATCACCTTCGAGAAGGAGCTGATCAGCGTCCCCGGGCTGCCGCTGGCCTCGTTCGTCTGCCCAGGCCAGCCGCTCCTCGATGCGACCATCGACCTCGTTCTCGAACGAGAGCGGCAGGTCCTCAAGCGCGGCGCGATCCTCGTCGATCCGAGCGACTACGGCGACGAACCCCGGGTGCTCGTCCTCCTCGAACACTCGATCACGGACGCACGGCGTGATGCCGCCGGCAACCCGCGTGTCGTCTCACGGCAGTTCCACTTCATCGAAACCGCGCGGGATGGCTCGACGCGCCTGGCCGGCTGGGCTCCGTACCTCGACTACGAGCCGCTGGCCGACGAGTACCGTGACCGCCTCGTGAAACTCCTCGGAGACGTCTGGCTGAAGCATGACCTCGAGGCCCAAGCCATCTCCCACGCGGTCGGCCAACTCGTTCCGCAGCACCTCGTGGAAGTCCGGGGGCGCCGCGAAGAGCTCGTCGAGAATACTAGGCGGGCG
>JBGPQQ010000452.1:0-3472 GCA_041489115.1 Vicinamibacteria bacterium
ATGCGGCTCATGATGCGACAGGACCGGCCCGGGAGGCGAACGGCTACAATTCCTCATGCCGCCCGTCATCGCCCTTCTCACGGACTTCGGCCTGCGGGACCACTACGTGGGGGCCATGAAGGGCGCCATCCTGTCGACGTGCCCGGAGGCGACGCTCGTGGACGTCACCCACGAGGTGCCCGCCCACGACGTGGCCGCGGGGGCTCTCGCGCTCGACGCGGCGTACCGGCACTTTCCGCCGGGCACCGTCTTCGCGGTGGTGGTGGATCCGGGCGTCGGCTCCGAGCGCCGGCCGATCGCGGTCGGCGCCGGCCGCTGGCTCTTCGTGGGCCCCGACAACGGCCTCTTCACGTTCGTCCTCGAGGCCCACCCCTCCGCCCGCGTCCACCTGCTTGCGAACCCGCTGCTCTTCCGCGAGCCGCTCTCGCCGGTTTTCCACGGCCGCGACCTCTTCGGCCCGGCCGCCGGACGCCTGGCCCGCGGCCTCCCGCTCGAGGAAGTCGGCCCGGCTGTCGTGGATCCGTTTTGCCTCGACCTTCCGTCGAAGACGCGGACAGACGACGGCTGGGAGGGCGCGGTCCTCCAGGCGGACCGCTTCGGCAACCTGACCACGAACCTCCTCGAGAGCGAGCTCGCGGCGCTCGCCGGCCGGAACCCCGAGGGCATCGAGGTGAGACTCGGGGCGGAAGTGCTGCCCCTCGTGCGCTCCTACTCGGACGTCGAGGTCGGCCGCCCGTGCGCGCTCGTGGGGTCGAGCGGGCGGCTGGAGATCGCGGTCCGCCGCGGCCGGGCCGACACGCTGCCGGGCGTGGCGCCGGGGGCCCGCGTGCAGGTGCGCCGGCGCGCCTGAGCGTGCTACACTCCCTTCCGCGATAAACCGCGGCAAACGCGCGGTTTGCCGCGCGAGCGAGGGCCGCAAGAGCGCCCAGAAAGGGGCACGACCCGCATGGCCGAGGACTACGAAGATCCGCTCGAGCAGGACGTCTTCGCGCCCGTGAGCGCTCCCAGCTTCCAGCACATCCACGCCGACACGGCCCAGGGCGTCACGCGCATCACGCTGAACCGCCCGCCCGCCAACGTGCTCTCCGTCGAGATGATGCAGGAGCTGGCGACCGCCATCGAGTCGCTCGAGTACCAGCGGGACGTGAAGCTCGTCATCCTGTCCGGCTCCGGGAAGTACTTCTCGGCGGGCTTCGAGCTCGGCGACCACCTGGGCGACCGCGCCTACATGATGCTGGAGAGCTTCCGGCGCATCTTCGAGGCGCTCGCCAAGGTGGACAAGCCGACGCTCGCGGTGGTGGCGGGCCCCGCGCTCGGCGCCGGCAGCATCCTCGCCGCGGCGTGCGACATGGTGCTCGCCGCGCAGAGCGCCAAGCTCGGGCACCCCGAGATCCGGGGCGGCGTCTTCAACACGGTGGCGGCGGCGATGCTGCCCCGCCTGGTGGGCCGCAAGCGCGCCTTCGAGATCCTCATGATGGGGACGAGCCTCACCGCCGCCGACGCGGAGCGGCTGGGCCTCATCACCCGGGCGGTCCCGGACGAGCGGCTCGACGCCGAGGTGGCGGCCGTCGTCCAGCGCTTCCAGGAGTCGAGCGCGCCGGTCATGCAGCTGGCGCGCCGGGCGATCGCGGGCGGGCTGGACCTCCCGTACGAGGAGGCGGTCCGCCACGCGGAGGACGTCTACCTCAACCAGCTGCTGAACACCCAGGACGTCGAGGAGGGGCTGCGCGCGGTGGCGGAGAAGCGCAAGCCCGCCTGGAAGGACCGGTGAGCGGGGGCGCCCGCGCCTCGCACGGCGACTGGGACGCCGTCCTGGAGACGAGCCAGCTCTACGAGGCGGAGCTCGCCGCCCTGCGGCTGCGCTCGGCCGGCCTCGAGGCGCGCGTCATCGACCAGAGCTACCGCCAGGAGCCGGTGCCCCTCGTGCGGGCTCTCTCCCTCGTGCGGGTCCTGGTGCCGGCCGAGCGCGCCGCCGAAGCCCGGGCCCTGCTGGCCGAGGGGGCGGAGCTGCCCGAGGGGGCGGAGGAGACATGATCGACCTGGCGCTGACCGACGAGCACGAGGCGCTCGTCGACACCGCGAGCGAGTGGGGCCGGAAGGAGGTCCTGCCGCAGATCCACGACCTCGACCGCGAGCACCGCTTCAACCGCGACTTCCTCCGCCAGATGGGCGAGCTGCAGCTGCTCGGGATCTGCATCCCGGAGGAGTGGGGCGGCGCGGGAATGGACTACGTGAGCCTCGGGCTCGCCTGTGAGGAGCTCGAATACGTCGACACCCACCTGCGCGTCATCATGTCCGTCCACGTCGGCCTCAACTCGATGACGCTCTGGTGCTGGGGCACTCCCGAGCAGAAGAAGAAGTACCTCGTACCCCAGGCCAAGGGCGAGAAGATCGCGACCTACGGCCTCACCGAGCCCAACGCCGGCTCCGACGCGGTCGGCATCCGGACGACCGCCGTCCGCAGGGGCGACCGGTACGTGCTGAACGGCGAGAAGATGTGGATCAGCCTCGCTGACGTGGCCGACCACTTCCTCGTCATCGCCTGGACGGACCAGGAGAAGAAGAAGAAGCGCGACCACGCGGGGATGTCGGCGTTCATCGTGGAGCGGGGCTTCAAGGGCTTCTCGTCCTTCACGATCAAGGAGAAGTGGGGCATCCTCGCCGGCAACACCGGCGGCTTCTCGATGCAGGACGTCGAGGTCCCGGTCGAGAACCGCGTCGGCGAGGAGGGCGAGGGCTTCAAGGTCGCCATGTTCGCCCTCGAGAACGGCCGGTACACCGTGGCCTCCGGCGCGACCGGCCTCATCCGGGCCTGCCGCGACGCCTCGGTCGCCTACGCCCAGACGCGGAAGACATTCGGGGTGCCGATCGGCGAGCACCAGCTCGTGAAGGAGATGATCGCGCAGATGGTCTCCGACTACGACGCGTCGCGGCTCCTGTGGCTGCGCGCGGGCTGGCTCAAGAACGAGGGCCGGCGCAACACGCGCGAGACCTCGCTCGCCAAGTGGTTCGCGACGGTGGCCAGCGAGCGCGCGGCCGGCGACGCCGTGCAGATCCACGGGGCGAACGGCTACTCCGACGAGTACCCGGTGGGCCGCTTCTACCGCAACTGCAAGGCGGCGGTGATCTACGAGGGCAGCCGCGAGGTGCACAAGCAGATGCAGGCCGACTACGCCCTCGGCTACCGCCAGGACAAGCCCCGCCGCATCGAGCTGCCCCCCTACAAAAAGCCCTAAAACGAACAGCAACGGACTAGCTGCAGTCCGTTGGCCACTGCGACCGGGGGGCATGGGGGGGCGGAGCCCCCCCATTTCAAGGAAAGCTGGGGACAACCTGGCCGTGTCGGTCGGCCAGTCCCCGGGTTGCTGGATGACGGGTCCATTGCAGTCAGCCAGTCTCCGGCGGTGGCCATCGGATTCCGCGGCGGTCCCGCTTGTCCCGCCTCGTCCGGCAGCGCGGGGCGCGCCCCCGC
>JBGPQQ010000453.1:0-3467 GCA_041489115.1 Vicinamibacteria bacterium
CTGGTCGGCATCGCCGGGGGTACAGGGTCGGGCAAGACCTCGCTGGCCGTCAAGATCCGCGACCGGGTGGGCGAGGATCGCTGCCTCCTGATCGCCCAGGACTCCTACTACAGGGACGGCAGCACCCTTCCCCCCGCGGCCCAGGCCTCGATCAACTACGACCACCCGGACGCCTTCGACACGTCGCTCCTCGTGCAGGACCTGCGCGACCTGAAGTCGGGGCGGCCCGTGCCGTGCCTCACCTACGACCACGCGACCTACTCGCGGCGCGTGCTCTCCGACCCCCTGAAGCCGACGCCGGTGGTGATCCTCGAGGGCATCCTGATCCTGGCCGAGGAGCCCCTGCGGCGGCTGATGGACATCAAGCTCTTCATCGACACCGACGCCGACGTCCGGATCCTGCGCCGGCTCCAGCGCGACATCCACGAGCGGAGCCGCAGCTTCGAGTCGGTGCAGAGGCAGTACCTCGACTCGGTGCGCCCCATGCACCTCGAGTTCGTCGAGCCCTCGAAGCGCTACGCCGACCTCATCATCCCCGAGGGGGCCGAGAACGAGGTCGCTCTCGAGGCGGTCGTGGCCCGGATCCGGGCCATCCTCGCGCGAGTCCCCTGAGCGCGCCCCGGTCTCGCCCTAGCGCGCGAAGGATCTAGACAATTTCGGAAGCCCTCTCCGGAGGCCTTGGCGAAGGCCTCGCTGGGAAAGCCCCTCCGCTTCTTGCTTCTAGGGCTTCACCTTACGCGGCACCGCGCCTAGCGCGGTCCAGCCACCGTCCACCACGAGGCTCTGGCCGGTGACGTGCGCGGCGGCGGCGGAGAGCAGGAAGAGCGCGGCCGCGGCCACGTCACCGGCCGTGGCCACCCTCCCGTTCGGGGTGGCCTCCGCCCAGGCCTCCTCCCACCCCGCGTCCGAGACCGTGCGCGGCGTGACCGTCGCGCCCGGGGCGACCGCGTTCACGGTGATCCCGAGCGGGGCCATCTCGAGCGAGAGGTTGCGCGCCAGCGTCTCGAGCGCGGCCTTCGTCATGCCGTAGGGCGCCATCTGGCGGATGGCCATGTGGCCCGTCACCGAGGAGAGGAACAGGATGCGCCCGGGCGTGCCTTGCTCGCGGAAGCGCCGGGCCGCGGCCTGGGCCAGGAAGAACGACCCGCGCAGGTTGACGGCGAGGAGCCGGTCGAAGTCCGCGGGCCGGTAGTCGAGGAAGTCGCAGTGCATCGTGATGCCGGCGTTCGCCACCGCCACGTCCAGCCGGCCGAACGCCGCCACGGCCCGCTCCACGAGGCCGCGAGTCGCGTCGACGTCGGAGACGTCGCCCCCCGCCGCCCGCGCGACACCCCCCTCAGCCACGATCGCCCGCGCGGCCTCCTCCGCGAGCGCCTCGTCCCGGTCGTTCAGGAGGACGCTCGCCCCCTCGAGCGCGAGCTGCCGCGCGATCTCCCGGCCGATGCCCTGGCCGGCGCCGGTGACCACCGCCGCGCGCGAGGCGAAGCGGCCGCTCACGCCGAGGCCACCCGTCCCTTCTCCAGCGCGATCACGCGCTTGCCCATGCGCTGGATCATGTCGCGGTCGTGGGTGGCGACGAGCACGGTGGTGCCCCGGGCGTTCACGTCGAGGAAGAGCCGCATGATCTCCAGCGCCATCTCGGGGTCGAGGTTGCCGGTCGGCTCGTCGGCCAGCAGCAGCATCGGCTCGTTCATGAGCGCGCGGGCGATCGCCACCCGCTGCTGCTCGCCGCCCGAGAGCTGCAGTGGGTAGGCGTGCATCTTGTGGTGCAGCCCCACCGCCTTGAGCGCCGCGAAGGCGCGCCGCTTCTGCTCGCGCAGGGGCACCCCGAGGATGCGCAGGACGAACGCCACGTTCTCGAGGATGGTCTTCCGCTTGAGGAGCTTGAAGTCCTGGAAGACGACGCCGATCGAGCGGCGCAGCTCCGGGATCTGGCCGTCGGGGATGGCCGTGACGTTCCGCCCGCCCACCAGGATCTGGCCCTGCGACGGCAGCTCCTCCCGGAAGACGAGCTTCAGGAACGTCGTCTTGCCCGCCCCGGAGGGCCCGGTGAGAAAGCAGAACTCGCCCTTCCCGACGCTCAGGGTCACGTCGGAGAGCGCCATCGACTCCCGGTCGTACTGCTTGTAGACGTGGAAGGCCTGTATCATCGGGAGGGGCCCGCGCCGCCCGCGATTATAGCGGGGGTCGGCACGGGCCTCTCGTCATTCGGAGGAGAGACCTGCTCCCAGCGATCCCGGCCGACGGATTCCGCCCGCCCGCGCGGCTCGCCGGCGGCCACCGCCAGACGTTCCTGGGCCACTGGCTCCGGCGGCTCCTGCGCTGGAGACTGCCCTCCGAGGACCTCGTCGTGGAGGCCGGCCACGGCGTCCGCCTCCTGCTCCGGGCCAGCTGGCAAGAGGCGCCACACGAGGACCGTCCAACCCTCTTGATCGTGCACGGCCTGGGCGGGTCGGACGCCTCCGCGTACGTCGTCTCGACCGGGCGCCTGGCGTACGCCCGGGGCTGGAACGTCATCCGCATGAACATGCGGGGCTCGGGCGACGGCCTCGCGCTCTGCCCGCTCCTCTACAACGCCGGGCTCGACACCGACCTCCTCGCCGCGCTCTCCGCCGTCTCGGGCCTCGCCCCGCGGCTCGCCGTGGTCGGCTTCTCGCTCGGGGCGAACCTCGTGCTGCTGACGCTCGCCCGCCGGCGCGAGCGGCTCCCGGCCGTGCTCACCGCCGCCGCCGCGGTCTCGCCGCCGCTCGACCTCGCGGCCTGCGCGGACGCTCTCGAGGCGCCGGGAAACGGCCTCTACCAGCGCTACTTCATGCAGATGCTGGCGGAGAGCTACCGCCAGAGGAACCGGGCCCGACCCGACCTCTTCGCCGCCGGCCGCGAGCGCGGCCTGCGCACGGTGCGCGAGTACGACGACCGGATCACCGCCCCCTTCGGCGGCTACGAGAGCGCTTCGCAGTACTACGAGCGGTCGAGCGCGGGGCCGTGGCTCGCCTCGATCGACCGCCCCGCCCTCGTGCTCGCCGCGGCCGACGACCCCATGATCCCGGCCCCGTCGGTGGCCCGCTGGCCGGTTTCGACCCCGGTGCGCCGCGAGATCCTCCCGACCGGCGGCCACGTCGGCTTCGTCGCCCGCTCGCAGGCCCCCGGCTGGTTCTGGGCCCCGCAGAGGGTGATGGGCTTCCTGGAAGCGGCCGGTTAGAGCAGCGGCCGGAGGGCCTTCCAGACGATCTCGGCGACGCGGGTGTGGCCCTCGGCGGTGGGGTGGATGCCGTCGGGCTGGTTGAGCCTCGGGTTGCCCGCAACGCCGTCGAGGAGGAACGGCACGAGCGTCGCGTGGTTCGCCTTCGCGAGCTGCGGGTCGACCGCGGCGCCTCGCGCCCGAACGTGGTCTTCTTCGACGTCCAGCCCGACCAGAGGGACGACGTCCAGGCGCGGGTGACCGCGGAGGGGCCGCTCACCGCGCC
>JBGPQQ010000454.1:0-3465 GCA_041489115.1 Vicinamibacteria bacterium
CCTCGACGATCAAGTCGAAGCGACGACGCTCGTGCCGCAGGTACTCGAGCGCGTCTCCCACCACGAGCTCGATCCCCAGGCGGTCGAGGTCGAAGTGCCGTCGGGCGAGGCGCACGACCTCGCGGTCCAGCTCGACGCCCACGATCTCGGCGCCGGGGTCGAGAGCGCGGACCGCGCGACCCACACTCCCGGCGGCCAACCCGAGCAGCAGGACGCGCCGGGGTCGGTTCCGGGGAAGAAGCAGGATGGGGGAAGCGAGCGCCCACCAGACGACACCCGTCAACGCGCTGCCCGGCCGATGGACCGAGGCCTGCGTGCCGTCGATCCGAAGCTCGAGACCCCCGCGAACGCGCCGGATCTCGACCCTGGGGCGGGACGCAGAGTGAGACGGCCCAGAAGCAGGCGCAGACCGAGGATTCGAGCGGCGAAGGGGAGAGTGGCGGATCACTTGCGCCGCAACCGGACGACTGCGCCCCCGCCTGCCGCCAGGTCGAGGCGGATCGTGCCCGAGGCGGGTGCGTCGGCAACCCGTCGCCGGTAGTCGGTCCCGACCCTGTCGGCGTTCGCCCCGTCCGACCAGATGGTCGCCTCCCACGAGCCCCCGTCGAGGAAGGCGAGCGGCACCTCGACGGTCCGCCGGTCCCAGTCGGTCATCGCCGCCACCCACCACTCAGACCCCTTGCGACGGGCGATGAGGGCCCACTCGCCGATGCGCCCGTCGAGGCCGATCGTCTCGTCCCACGTCGTGGGGACCGCCTTCAGCATGTCGAGCGCGTCTGGCTGGCGCTCGTACGCGGTCGGCATGTCGGACAGCATCGGCAGCGACGTGTCGTACATCACGTACATGGCGAGCTGGCGCGCCACCGTGCCCTGGCTCGAGGGCAGGTCGCCCACCGCCTTCCAGTTCGACTTGCTGAGCGCGCGCATGGCGCCCGGGGTGAAGTCCATCGGCCCCGCGAGCATCCGCGTGTAGGGGATCGTGACCTCGTGCGGCGGGGGCGAGCCCTGCTCGTTGAACTTGTCGTACTCGAGCCCGCGGACGGCCTCGTAGCCGAGGACGTTAGGGAACTCCCGCGAGAGGCCGGTGGGCGGGGTTGCGCCGTGGAAGAGGACGAGCATCTTCCTCTTCGCCGCTTCCTCCGCGAAGCGGCGGTAGAGGACCATCATCCGCTGGTCATCCCGGTCGAAGAAGTCGATCTTGAGGCCGGCGACGCCCCAATTCTGGAAGCGGTCGAGGGCCGGCTGGAGCTGGCGCTCGAGGGTGCGGGCCAGGCACCACACGAAGATGCCCACTCCTTTCCCGCGCGCGTACTGGACGAGCCCCGGCACGTCGACGTCGGGGTTCGTGGCGAAGAGGTCGTGCGGGTCCGTCCACATCCAGTCGACGTTCACGTACTCGAAGCCGTTCCGCGCGGCGAAGTCGACGTGGTACCGGAACGTCGCGTCGTTGCGGCCGGCGGCGAAGTCCACGCCCTCGAGGTTCCAGTTGGCCCAGTAGTCCCACACGACCTTGCCCGGCTTCACCCACGAGAAGTCGGAGCCGGGAGCGGGAGGGGGAGCGAGGCGGGTGACCATGTCGCTCGCCAGGAGATCGGCGTCGCGGCGTGCGACGACGAACGCTCGCCAGGGAAAGCGGCGGGCTCCCGCGGTCTCCGCGATGTCGTCGGCGCGCTCGGTCGCCACGAGGTCGAAGTCCAGGAAACCGCCCGGCGCTTCGCGCAGGGCACGCCGCGGGAAGACGGCGGAGAGCTGCTTCGGGTGGCTCGAGCGGTAGCCGAGGTACATCACGGGGTAGTCGTCCACGTCCGCCTGGACGAGACCCAACCTGAGGCCACCGGCGGTCTCGAACACGAGCGGCAGCGAGGCCGTGGCGGGCTGGCCGTCCCAGGACTCGAGCGCGGAGATCGGTGCGTGCCGCCACAGCCCCTCGTAACCGTGGTGCGCGCCCGGACCGGAGAGGAAGAAGGCCTGGGGCTCCTCCGGGAAGGCGATGGCGAAGCCTTCATCGCGAACGTGGATGCGGCCGGGCAGGGCCGTTTCCCAGCGCAGAGCGAAGCCGTCGTCGTAGGCGCGCGCCCGCAGTGTCGCGCCGTCCGAGAGCACGAGCGCCAGCTCGTGGCAGGCGTTCTTCACCGCGGCCCGCTTGCCGAGCGGGGTGGGAATCTTCTCGGAAACCTCCCGGCGATCGACCCGCAGGACGCGCGCACCGCGGCCAAGGACACGCCCATCGCCGAGGGAGAGCGAGACCGGGACGGGCGCGAGCACGGGCTTCCCGTCGACGGCGAGCGCGTAGCGGATCTCGTCGCCGACGGCCAGCGAGGCCACGACGCGGCCGTCGGGGGAGGCGAGGATTTCCGTGGAGACGGGGGCCGCGGCCAACAAGGTTAGGACGAAGGTCAGCATCAGAGCTCCTTGCAGGCGGCGGCGCCGGGGATCTCGCCGTACTCGCCCTTCCAGGCACGGTCGCGGATGACGCGGAGCATCCGTAGCAGCTCGTCCACCTCGGCCTCGTCGTTGAAGATGCCGAAGCTCGGGCGGACGGCGCCGGGCAGGTCCACGTCCTCGCCGGCCACGAGCCTGCGGCGCAGCTCGGTCGTGTCCGTGAGGCCAAGTAGCCGATGCAGGTATGGGTGAGCGCAGAAGCAGCCGTTGCGGACGGCGATGGCGGCCTCGCGGTTGAGGATGCTGGCCGCCAGCTCGTGGGGGACGCCGTCGATGGTCAGCGAGAGCGCGCCGATCCGCTTCGCGGGGTCGGGGTGCCCGAGCACCGTCACTCCGTCGAGCTTGCGGAGCCCGTCCATGGCGCGTTCCAGCAATAGCCGCTCGTGCTCGCGCACCGCCTCCATGCCCGCCTCCTCGAGGAAGCGGAGGGCCGCGGCGAAAGCCACGGCGCCGGCGATGTTGGGGGTGCCGCCCTCGTGCCGGTCGGGCGACTTCTTGTAGTAGGCCTCGTCCTCGGTCACGTAGACGACCGTGCCGCCGCCGGGGATGTAGGGCGGAGCCTCGTCGAGGAGATCGGTCGGGCCGAAGAGGAACGACGAACCGAACGGGGCGTAGGCCTTGTGCCCCGCCCCGGCGAAGAAGTCGATGTGGCCGGGGTCCTCGTTCGGGAGAAGGTCCACCGGCGCGTGAGCCAGGATCTGCGCCCCGTCGATCAGGACCTTCGCCCCGCGGGCGTGGGCCATGCGGGCGATCCGGTGGATGTCGGGGAGATAGCCGGTGACATTCGAGGCCCCCGTCACCGCCACGAGCTTGACAGTGTGCTCGCGCAGCTTCACCGCGAGGTCATCGTAGTCGAGCGTCCCGTCCTCCTTCACTCCGAAATGAACGACCCTGCCCCGCGTGCGGTGGGGGAGGTCGTTCGAGTGGTGCTCCATGAGCGACACGAGCGTGACGCCCTTCCGGTGCGCCATCACGTGGGCCGCGAGGTCCAACGCCTGAGTCGTGTTCCCGCAGAGGATCACA